>JABUEV010000435.1 GCA_013314865.1 Bacteroidales bacterium
TGGCAGAATTGATATTGAAATAAGGGGTTCCTCATCACAGGCTACTGACAAAAAGCAGTATGGATTTACTACCCGCATGGCTGACAATGTAACAAACAACAATGTAAGCCTCCTGGGAATGCCCGAGGAAAATGACTGGATCCTGAACGGCATGGTGTGGGATCCAGGACTGATACGCGACTACCTGTCATACAATCTTTCACGCCAAATAGGTGAATATGCCACGCGAACTGCTTACTGCGAGGTTGTAATAAACGGATCATACAAAGGCCTCTATGTCCTCCAGGAAAAAATAAAATCCGACGATAACCGGGTTGATATAATAAAAATCGGTATAAATGATAACTCATCACCTAAGGTAACCGGAGGATATATTACAAAAGCCGACAAAACCACTGGCGGTGATCCTGTTGCATGGACTATGAGATCATGGTTCGACACGCCTGTAGATTATATACACGAGCTCCCAAAACCTGAAGATGTTACTTCTCAGCAGAATGACTACATCAGAAGCCAGTTTTTTCTGCTGGAATCAACGGCTTTGGGAAATAATTCATCCCCTGCTGACGGTTTTCCATCTGTTATTGATATTCCTTCATTTATTGATTTTATCATCATCAACGAGCTTTCGTCAAATGCTGATGCTTATCAATTCAGCACATTCTTTCATAAAGACAGGAACGGAAAGCTGAGGGCAGGACCAATATGGGACCTTGATCTTACCTACGGCAATGATCTTTTTATTTGGGGTTTAGACAGGAGTAAAACAAACATCTGGCAGTTGTCAAACCATGAAAATGACGGATCAAGATTCTGGAGAGACCTTTTTAACAACACTGTTTTCAAATGTTATCTGTCAAAGAGATGGAACGAGCTTATCAAACCCGGACAACCATTGAACCCGTCAAATATAACGGCATTCATAGACCAGACTGTTACAGAAATTAGTGAAGCCGCAGCCCGTGATTATACACTCTGGGGTATTGCAGGAAGTTTTCAGCAGAATATTTCTGCCATGAAAACCTTTATTAACACCCGTATTAACTGGATGACAGCAAATCTCGGTTCCTATTCAGCCTGTGAAAATGTTCCTGTTCCCCCGCTGATAATTACCAAAATTATGTATCACCCGCCAGATCAGTCAGTTACATGGGAAAATGATGCTTTTGAATTTATTGAAATAACTAACAACAGCGATCAGACAGTTGACCTTACAGGCATCTATTTCAGCGGCACCGGCTTTGTATTCCGGTTCCCTCCAAACACTTCATTAGGTCCGCGCTCGTCTGTATATATTGCAGGCAACGCACAGGCCTTTAATGAAAAATATGGTTTTATGCCTTTTGCTCAGTTTACAAGAAATCTCTCTGACAAGGGGGAGAAACTGACAATGGTGGATGCTTATGGAAATATAATTGATATTGTTGAATACTCCGATTCATATCCCTGGCCCGACGCTGACGGAAACGGGAAATACCTTCTGCTTACAGATTTTTATTCTGACAATAATGACCCTTCTAACTGGATTGCATCAGATGAGATAATTACATCTGACCCCGGGTTAAACGATACCCTGAAGCCGGTAATTTTTCCGAATCCTGTAAGGGATATACTCCGGATCCAGTCGGGCTACGAGATGCAGAATGTTATAATTTACGATATGTCCGGCAGGATTCTTTCCTCAGAAAACGTGAATTCCACCGATCACTATATAGACGTAAGGAACCTTTCTCCCGGATTGTACATTATTGGTATAACCACATATAATAAGATCTGGCTCAGCAAGTTTATCAGGTACTGATTCTACAGCATTCCCATATCTTTAAGCCACCTGATGCAGAGTTCCGGCCAGGAAGATTCAGTTCCTCCGGAAGGGGCAAGACCGTATCCGTGTCCTCCTTTTCTGAAGATATGAAGTTCAGCAGGAATATTTTTTTTCTGAAGTGCATTAAGGTAGTTGATGCTGTTCATTACAGGCACAGCCTTGTCGTCAGCCGAATGCACCAGAAATGCAGGCGGCGTGGAAGCTGTTACCTGCAGATCGTTTGAGAACCTTCTTACCTGTTCATCAGCCGGTTTCAAGCCAATCAGATTATTTCTCGTTCCGCGGTGGGTAATTACAGTATCGAGAGAAATAACCGGGTAGATAAGCAGAGAAAAGTCAGGCCGTGAACTTATTTCATCTTTTACGGGATAAACCTTTTCATCGAAGTGGGTCGAAAGAGTTGACGCCAGATGGCCTCCGGCCGAAAAGCCAATTACCCCAACTTTTTGGGGATTTATATTCCATGCAGATGCATTTCTCCTGATTATTCTCATTGCTTCCTGGGCATCCTGAAGCGGGCCGATCGATTTATCCTTCATGATTCTGTCGGAAGGGAGCCGGTATTTCAGAATAATACCGGCTATTCCGTTTTCATTCAGCCAGCGGGCAATTGCGTTGCCTTCGTGATCAAATGCAAGTGCTCCATAGCCACCTCCCGGGCAGATAAGCACGGCAGTCCCGTTTGCCTTACCTGCAGGGGGCAGAAAAACTGTCAGATCAGGATATTTCACCCTCTCACATCTTGTGATCCGGCCATCTTCTGCAGTGGTGATTTTTTCTTCATATCCCGGATCCTCAATCGAACCTGGTATCCCTTCAGGCCATAATTTAATAGTAAATGGCTGAGCATTAAGATTAAAAGTCAGCAGTACCATCAGGACCCCAATAAATGACAATCTCTGCATTTTTATCATGATGTTTAGGGTTCATTTCCATTCCACAAGAGGTGATTCATAGAAATTGATATTCATTGCCCTGAATCTTGGACCATGATATCCGAGCCTTGTTTTGTATTCGTCCCAGCTTCTCAATTCAACTGGTGTCCATCCTATTTCTGCATAACCCGGCAGGCGCGGAAATACCATGTATTCTATCTCATCAATATTAGTGACTGTCTCTGACCATAAAGGTGCTTCAATTCCGATAATATTGTCTTTCCCGATGCCGGGTTCAAGAGAAGCAGGGTCCCAGTTGTATCCTTTGTCAACCTCAATCAGACCTGCCCATTTCAGCCCCAGTTTTGTT
>JABUEV010000436.1 GCA_013314865.1 Bacteroidales bacterium
GGTTATTTCTTCTTATCCTTCACCTCATTAAACATCGATGTCGCTGTGGCGACTATGCCTGCCACATCTGCAAGATTTGCCGGTAAAATGATTGTATTGTTTTGTTTGGCCAGGTTTGCAAATCCGAGCAAGTACTGTTCTGCTATACGCAAATTGACAGCGTTAAGTCCGTTCTCCTCTGAAATAGCTTTAGCTATGGCTCTCAGTCCGTTTGCTGTTGCATTTGCTACCTGCTCAATCTCGGAAGCACGACCGGCTGCCTCGTTTATGCGCTTTTGCTTTTCACCTTCAGACTTTAAAATGAATTCCTGCTTGTCACCGTCAGCAACATTGATTTTTGCCTGCCTGGTTCCCTCCGATTCAGCAATGAGGGCCCTTTTTTCTCTTTCAGCCCTCATCTGCTTCTCCATAGCATCTTTTATACTCTGCGGAGGGATGATATTTTTTACTTCGTATCTGGTGACCTTTACACCCCACGGTTCCGAAGCTTTATCAACTGCATCCACTATTGCAGCATTAATCGATTCCCTTTCCTCAAATGTCCTGTCCAGTTCCAGTTTACCGATCACACTCCTCATTGTAGTCTGGGCGATCTGGATCGAGGCAAAGCGGTAATTGTCAATTCCGTATGAAGCTTTCTGGGGATCCAGCACCTGAAGATAAAGGATACCGTCTACCTCAACGGCAATGTTATCCTTTGTAATACAAATCTGGGATGCCACATCGATTGCCTGTTCCTTCAGAGTGTGCCTGTACC
Source organism: Bacteroidales bacterium (assembly GCA_013314865.1). Lineage (GTDB taxonomy): Bacteria > Bacteroidota > Bacteroidia > Bacteroidales > VadinHA17 > LD21. The sequence goes on from JABUEV010000436.1 coordinate 758, forward strand.
TTATCTTGTCAATGAAAGGTATTATGATCTGAAACCCTGCTGAATAGGTCGCCTTGTATTTGCCAAGTCTTTCCACAATGATTGCGGTTCTCTGAGGAACGACTTTTACCATTGATGAAATAAGGATAAACAATAAGATGATTATCCCAATCAGAATTAATGTACTGCTTGCCATGTTACTTATTTTTTTGGTTCAACGAATAATTTAAAATTGTCTTTGCCTTTGATAATGACTTTTTGCCCGGCCCGGATATCAGCCTCTGATTCAGCTTTCCATGTTGTTCCTTTGAAATCCACCTTTCCCTCTTTCTGAGGATTGATATCAGTAAGGGCAGTTGCTTCTCTTCCCGTAAATTCGTCTTCAACAGCCTCCGAAAGACCTTCTTTGCTGAAAAAGAACCGCTTCTGTATCATCCTTCTTAATAAAGCAAGCGACACTACTGACGTGACAGCAAAAATAATTATCTGAAGGTTGATACCCGGATTACCTATCAAACACACAAGTGCAGTTATCCATGCACCGACTCCGAAAAAGAAGATTACAAATCCGGGGAGAACCAGTTCAAGAAGAAACAATAAAAGCCCTATTAGAAACCATATTAATTCAGGTTTCGAGAATATTGAAGCATCCATAATCTGTGATTTTTATTAATTGGTGATAAATTGTTTGTTAAAGTAAAGATAGGATAAAATGTTAACAAATTAACAGTAAGGCAAAATTTAAGGATTATTGTCAGAAGGATGAATTATTTCAATCGCGGGTAAGATTATTGTTGATTCCTCGCATCCATGCTATGACCTTCTTTGAGTAGAAGTTAAGGTTTTCACTTGTATAGTCTCCCTCTGTTCTGATGACAGATACTTTATATGTTTCGGTTGATTCCGAATACTGATAACATAAAAACCTGATGGTGCCTATTCCGGCTCCGGTGTTTCTCGCTGCCGTCACTTTACTCATTGTTATGTTTGGAATGTGGACAGCATATTTCCTCAATTCTTCTCCAGGTATCTTTTTGCCGGTGAAAACACATTTTTCAAGGTTTTCATAAACCTGCTCCTCTGTTAGTATCATATTTGTGTCGGGGAAATTCCATCCTTCAGGATTGCTGTAGACTAAAACATTTCCCTCATTATCAATGATAAAGCCAGAATGCTGTTCTCCCCTGTATTCAAACTGAAAAAGAACGATCTGCTTTTCGCTTAATAAATAGTTTTTCTTGCACCCGGGAAAAGGCATAAGAAGTGTAACTGCAAACAGTATTTTGATTACCGATAACTTCATGTTTTACAGACTCAAAAGAAGCCATGCTTTCACCATCTTCCATTACAGGCCAGACTGGCATCAGCTAATGCAAATTAACAGCTTTCTGCTGACATTAAAAAAATTTTTCTTATTCATTTATTTTTCTTAAATTGAATGATTGATTTTATTGATTTCAGGGAGCAAAGGCATTTTAATCTGATAGAGGGCAGCATAGGATTCAGCTGACCGTGGTATTTGATGAAACTGTAATAATTGTGGTAAATCAGGAGGTGAGATATGGAAAAATTCTTTGATTACTTTGATGAGCGCCACAGGCGGTCTGTTTTAAGTCAGCCTCCGTCAGAAGACGGTCCGGTAATTACAATTTCGCGTATTACGGGGTGTGACGCCAGACAGGTGGCCGAAAGTGTTGTCAGCAATCTGAACCAGAAATACAACACCACCAAATGGAAATGGGTTGATAAGGATATTATCTATGCTATTGCAAATGAGCTTAATACAAATGCCCAGCGGGTTGAGAATTTCTATCAGGGGATTGAACTTTCGAATATCTCCGAAATGATAATGGCATTCTCGGGAGGCTTTGTCAGCGACCTCAGGGTGAAAAAGGCAATAAAGGATGTGGTCCTTTCAATCTGCAAGGAGGGCTTCATAGTGCTCGTAGGACGCGGCGGTGTGTCAATAGCAAAGGATATAAAAGATGCTCTTCACATCAGGCTTATAGCCCCTTTCTACTGGAGAGTCGATAATGTTATGAAGAAGAAGAATATGAAGCTCGAAGAAGCCGAGAAGTATGTTATTGAAACTGATGAGAAGCGGCACAACCTGATTCTTACATTTCTTGATAAAAAACCGGGGAATATCGATTATCTGTTTGATGCGACCATAAACCGTTTGTCATTCAGCATAAACGAAACAGCCGACCTGATAACGGCCATGTATGAAAAGAAAGTCCACAGACAGATAACCGAGAGAAAGAAGGTGCAATCCCTGTTTTAAAATCCGCTTATCTCTCCGACTTTTTTAATATGTACTCTT
>JABUEV010000437.1 GCA_013314865.1 Bacteroidales bacterium
CCAACGGTTATTATAAAATTTCAAGGGATATCAAGGAAGGTGATCCTGAATATGATCCCATTGCAGGAGCATACTCGATTTACCATGCAGGAAACGGAGGACTTACAAGCTGTTTTGTCGGTACCGGAATAAATATATTCAAAGGATTATCCGCAGGTGCCAACTTGAACATACTTTTCGGGCAGATTGAAAGAGAAACACAATATACGTTTGACGATTATCTTAAAGTGTTTCACAACAATACTTCGGAGAAACTTCAGATCAGCGGCATTAACTTCAATTATGGTCTTCAATATTCCGCTTCGTTGAAAAATTCTCTTTTCATTAATGCGGGAGTGGCTTATACGCCGGGGAAATACTACAGATCAAACTACGAGAAATTGACTAATCTTTTCAGCGGTTATACAACAGAAGATACCATATTATATATTAAGGACAATTCTAAAGCATTCTTCCCCGGAACTGTTACAGCAGGTATCTCATTCGGTAAAAGAAACAAATATGTTGCTGAAGTAGACTACAGCACTACAAAATGGTCGGAAGGCATTATACAGGGATCAGCAGGATACCTGGCTGACAGGCAGGCGTTGAATATCGGATTTGAATATATCCCTGATAAATTTTCAAACTATAGTCTGGCCAGGAGGTTCGAATATCGTATTGGATGCCGCTTTGAGCGTAATTATCTTATGATTAACGGAGAACAGGTCAGGGAGACAGGAATCACAGCAGGGCTTGGCTTACCAATGAGAAGGACTCTCTCAAAAACCAATATTTTCCTCGATCTTACCAGAAGGGCAGGATCTCCTGAAAAAAATATGCACACCGAACTATACCTGACTATGGGGATAAGCCTTAATTTTTATGATTTCTGGTTTATCAAGCGCAAATATGATTAACCTGATTAATACAAAACCGGTGTGAAAAGGTCAGAAAGAAGTCCGGGATTGTTATTATGCTTCAGTGCATTTGTATTATTTCTCATAGCCTGTGACAAAAAGCTTCCGGTAGTTCAAAACATTGATATCCTCACTTTACCGACACAGACCGTTAAGGACTTTGAGACTGTATACTCTGATTCAGGTCAGGTGAAAATTGTTATGTCTGCCCCATTGCTTGAACGGTATGATAAAACCGGAGATCCATATATCGAATTCAAATCAGGCCTGAATGTTTTATTTTATGAAGGCAATAAAGAACCTGTTGCAAGAATCTCCGCAAAGTATGCCCGCTTCACCGACAGCAAAAATCTTTGGGAACTCAGAGACAGTGTCGTGGCAGTGAGTGAGGATGGTGCTAAAATTGAGACAGAATTGCTGTACTGGGACCAGCCAAAGGATTTATTTTATACCGACCGCTTCGTTAAAATTACTGACAGGGATCAGATAACAATGGGGACAGGATTCGAGTATAACAGAAAGCAGTCGAGGCGGAAAATAAAAAATGTGACTGCAATATTTTATATAAACGATGAGGAATAAATCAATACTGGTCCTTGAAATAATCTGGCTGATAACAGGGTTTTTATGTTTGGCCGCCGGAATCAGAACGGTGGTCGTAAGCGGATTCAGCAACAGGGTGTTATTGTTTTTTCTTATGACTCTGGTTTCGTTTCTCTTTGCATGGATCCGCCACCAGCAAAGAAAAAAGAGCTAACTTTGCTGTATGGACGGTCTCCTTGTCATATTACTAGCAATTATTCTTTCAGCATTTTTCTCCGGTATGGAGATAGCTTTTGTTTCATCAAACAAGCTTAGAATTGAGCTTGACAGAAAACAGGGTGTCTTCGGGTCAGGAATACTGAAAATCTTCACCGACAATCCCGGCCAGTACATTGCAACCATGCTGATTGGTAATAATATTGCTCTTGTAATTTATGGTCTCTTTTTTTCGAAACTGATCACTCCTTTACTCTTGCCACTCATCAGGTCTGAAATCCTGGTTTTAGTCTCTAATACAGTGCTTTCAACGGCAATTATACTTCTTTTAGCTGAGTTCCTGCCAAAAACAATTTTTGTTATATCCCCTAATTTTTTTCTGAAGTTATTAAGTGTTCCGACCCTGGTTTTTTATTATCTCTTTTATCCGGTCAGCAAGTTTACACTCGCTTTATCAAACCTGTTTATCAGAATTCTTTTTGGAATAAAAGAGAATGAAAAAGGACAGGAAAATCTGGTCTTCAGCAAGTTTGACCTGAGTCATCTTGTAAGTCAGATCACTCAGAACCCCCAGCAGGCTGAGCCTATTCAGAATAACATAAGGATATTTCAGAATGCACTCGATTTTTCAAATGTAAAGCTGAGGGAATGCATGGTTCCGAGAACTGAAATTGAAGCCATTGACCTGAAAAGTTCAGTAGCTGATCTTAAAAATAAATTCATTGAGACAGGATACTCACGGATACTTGTTTATCAGGATACAATTGACAATATTACAGGATATTTTGAACTTAAGGATATTTATAAAAATCCTCCGGATATAGCGACCTACGTCAGGAAGCTAGCCATTGTGCCTGAGACCATGCCTGCAAACAGGCTACTTAAAATATTTGTCGAAGAGAAGAGAAGCGTTGCTCTTGTTGTTGACGAATTCGGAGGCACGTCGGGTATGGTTACCATCGAGGATGTGCTTGAAGAGATAGTGGGTGATATAGAAGATGAACATGATGTTAAGGAATTAACAGAAAAAAGTACCGGCAATAATGAATATGTCTTTTCAGCACGTCTTGAGATAGATTACCTTAATGACAAATACAATCTGAACCTGCCTGAAGAGGATGAATATGAAACATTGGCAGGAATGATTTTATTCTATCACGGGAGTATCCCCAGAACAAATGAAATTATCAGGATAAAAAATTTCACATTTAAGATTTTGCGGGCCTCTGAGACACGTCTTGAACTTGTCAGTCTTAAGGTGGAATAATTTAATACAGGCAGTCTTTAATCCGAATAAAAACTGATCTGCTGTCCTGATCTTTTGCAGAAGTAAGTTTCAGAATGATATGCTTACCACCCAGGCTCCGGGTTTGTTTATTACAAGCCTGACCTA
>JABUEV010000438.1 GCA_013314865.1 Bacteroidales bacterium
TTTCCCAGCTTTCTGAGTCCGTCGAACGCCTGGGGGCTTGTCACTTCATGAATGTAATGCCTGTCAATATACAGAACGTCAGGTCCTCCTCCGACAGACTTCACCACGTGTGAATCCCAAATTTTGTCAAAAAGTGTTCTGGGTTCCATTTTATAAGTTAAGGTATAGTGTAAATCAATTAATACCTGAGCGTTTATTTTATTTTGGAAATGGCATCTATAAAAGCTTCCACTGAAGCAGTTATGATATCGGTATTTGCAGAGAATCCATAATAAATCTTCCCTTCATGTTCTATCTGAATGTGAACTTTGCCAATGTCATCACTGCCTTTTGTGATTGCCTGAATAAGGAATTCCTCAAGATGGACTGTTTTGCTTATCAGGTGCCTTACAGCTGTAAAAGCAGCATCTATCGGGCCGTTTCCTGTTGCGGTCGAAGTATGCACTTCTCCGTTTATTCTTATTCCAACCGTTGCGACAGGTATGGCTGTCTTGCCGCAGGTGACCTGAAGCATTTCCAGCTTCATTGACTTTTCACCTGACGAAACCTGTCCTGATAGAATTTTAAGATCCTCGTCGTTTATTTCTTTCTTTTTGTCGGCCAGCAACAGGAACCGGTGATAAATCTCATCCAGTTCCTCTTTTCCGAATTTGAACCCTAGGGCTTCAAGACGGTGGTTCAGTGCAGCTCTGCCGCTTCTGGCTGTCAGAATAATTGCAGATTCTTTTATACCAACCTCTTGAGGATCAATAATTTCGTAGTTTTCCCTCTTTTTCAGCACTCCGTCCTGATGAATTCCGGAGGAGTGTGCAAATGCATTTCTGCCCACGATAGCTTTATTGGCCTGCACAGGCATGCTCATTAATGTTGATACAAGCCGGCTGGTACTGAAAATAAGTTTTGAGTTAATATCAGTTTTAAGGTTGAGATTATGATGGCTTTTAATAATCATAGCCACTTCTTCCAGTGAGGTATTTCCTGCCCTTTCACCTATTCCGTTTATCGTTACTTCAACCTGTCGGGCACCATTTATAACTCCCATCATGGTGTTTGCTGTCGCCATTCCAAGGTCATTGTGGCAATGAGTTGAAATTACTGCTTTGTCGATGTTCCGGACATTTTCCTTCAGGAATCTTATTTTATTGCCGTATTCTTCCGGAAGACAATAACCGGTAGTATCGGGGATATTAACCACCGTGGCGCCTGCTTTTATGACGGCTTCAATGACTTTTGCAAGATATTCATTGTCAGTTCTTCCGGCATCCTCGGCATAGAATTCCACATCATCAACGAATTTTCTGGCATATTTTACGGCATCAATTGCCCGGTTAATGATTTCTTCGGGAGTGGTTCTGATCTTATATTGAATGTGAAAGGGTGAAGTGCCTATGCCGGTATGGATTCTTTTTCTCTTTGCATACTGCAGGGCATCAGCAGCAACCTCGATATCTTTTTTTACAGCCCTTGTGAGAGCGCATATCACAGGATTGGTGATTGCCTTTGAGATTTCCACGACGGAATTGAAATCACCAGGGCTGGAAACAGGAAAACCTGCTTCGATGACGTCAACGCCAAGCTCCTCTAGAGCTTTTGCGACCTCTATCTTTTCGACTGTGTTGAGCTGACATCCAGGCACCTGTTCCCCATCCCTGAGAGTCGTATCAAATATTGTTACCTTTTCTTCCATCTTGATTATTTGTATTATTTATGAATAAATCTTAATAACCACATAACCCTTCAACCTTTCAACCATAAACTATTTAACCCTTATTCCCCGGTCTCAGTTTTCTGACAGCAGCGCCTGCTCTCCACAGTTCCGAATTGCCCATTTCCCTGAGTTCTGCATCCAGTTTTACCTTATAATCAGGGGATCCTGTAGACTGGAGCACTCTGACACATTCCTCGCCCGATTTGACTCTTTTGTAGAGCTCCTTGAAAACCGGAAGTACAGCATCCCTGAACTTTGGTCTCCAGTCGAGAGCTCCTCTCTGGGCGGTGGCACTGCAGTTGGCATACATCCAATCCATTCCTTTTTCATCTACCAGCCTAATAAGGCTTTGTGTCAGCTCTTCAACGGTTTCGTTGAATGCTTCTGAGGGTGAGTGTCCGTTTTCACGAAGAACCTGGTACTGAGCATCCATTATGCCTGCAAGAGCTCCCATCAAAACGCCCCGTTCACCTGTAAGGTCGCTGAATACCTCATGTTCGAATGTCGTGGGGAAGAGATACCCTGAACCTATTGCTATTCCCAAAGCCAGTGTTCTTTCTGTGGCACGGCCCGTAAAATCCTGGAAGACCGAATAGCTTGAGTTAATGCCGGTACCGGCAAGGAAATTTCTTCTGACACTTGTTCCGGAGCCTTTTGGAGCCACCATAATTACATCAATATTTTTTGGAGGGACAACTCCGGTATGCTCCTTATAGGTTATTGAGAATCCATGTGAAAAATAGAGGGCTTTCCCCTCTTTAAGGTGAGGTTTGATTACCGGCCAGAGAGCACGCTGGGCGGCATCTGAAACGAGGTACTGGATTATAGTTCCCTTTTCCGCAGCTTCAGCTACAGGGAACAGAGTTTTTCCCGGCTCGAAACCGTCAGATACCGCGCGATCCCAGTCGGATTTGAACTCAGGAGCCTGTCCGACAATTACATTGATCCCGTTTTCTTTCATATTGAGAGCCTGTGCCGGGCCCTGCACTCCATAGCCTATTACCGCAACAATTTCATTTTTAAGTACTTCACGTGCTTTTGAAAGTGGAAATTCCTCTCTTGTGACAACGTCTTCTATTACACCGCCAAAATCTATTTTTGCCATTTTTTTGTAATATTTAATTAGTTATAGGATTCAAATTTTTCAGGTTTATATCTGTTTGCTTCATCCATTTCCTCGAGATAGGCGTTAAGCTCTTTCACCTGTTTGGTAATTGCAACCCGTCCCGACCTTACGTACTGAAGCAGTCCGCAGGGTTCAAGCTGGTGGAGCAGTTCGGTTATTTCAGCTTTGTGTCCGGTCTTCTCGATGACGATATACTCAGGCGAAACC
>JABUEV010000439.1 GCA_013314865.1 Bacteroidales bacterium
AGTAAAATATGATATACACCGGTAAATGCCAGTAACAGGAACCATATGCCCATAACCGGTCCTATCGTAAACTTAAGAATATTTGCACCAAACTGCTGAATAAAGAAACAAAGGGCAAATGTGATTAGAATAACAGGTACTACCGGAAATCCAGAATTAATTATTCTGAATCCTTCAACCGATGAGGTAACAGTGATTGCCGGCATTATCACACCGCTCGACAGCAATGCAGCGGCGGCCACCATAGTAAGAATTGCTATCCATGGAGATTTCTGCCTGATAAGTGTAAACAGGGCAAATATGCCTCACTCCCCGCGGTTGTTAACCTTGGGTGCAATCCATACGTATTTTATGGTTGTCTGAAGTGTTAAAGTCCAGAAAATCAAAGAGACAGTTCCGTAAATAAAAAGCTCGCCTATCTCCTTCCCGCGTGGTAACACCACATCCATCACATACAGCGGACTGGTGGCAAGGTTTGCAAAAATTACTCCCAGCGTAAGAATTGCACCGGCAAGATGCAGCATCTTAAAATCCTGGTTCTTCAGATTTATCGGCATATCATTTCTGTTCTGATCTCCGGAAAGGCATAATTAAGAAACCCCAAAATTAATATAAAAAATGTTCAACGGTGTTCATGAATTGGTAATTTAACTATATTTCACTCACTTATATTTGAAGAATGCTTAAACTACTGTTTACAATACTGGCCTGTTCTATTACAGCATTAGACATTTCCGCTCAGTCAACTGGCGACTCATCAAAACTTTCGTTGATGTTCATAGGTGACATTATGGGCCATGAACCGCAGATAAGAGCTGCAGAAAATATTTACGACGGAACCTATGACTATGATGATGTTTTTAAATTTATAAATCCGTTGATTTCCCAGACAGACATCACCATTGCAAATCTTGAGGTAACACTGGCCGGGAGACCTTATACCGGCTATCCAAGGTTCAGTTCACCGGCAGAACTGGCAGTATCATGCAAAAAAGCCGGAATAGACTGCCTGGTGACAGCAAACAACCATTCCGCAGACCGGGGCAACAAAGGTATTAAAAGTACAATTTTTAAGCTCGACAGCCTTCAGATTTTGCATACCGGGACTTTCAACAGCCCGTCGGAAAGAGATTCACTTTACCCTCTGATAATTGAGAAAAACAATATCTCGGTTGCACTTCTTAATTACACTTATGGAACCAACGGCATTCAGGTGCCCCCTCCGGAAATTATTAATATACTTGACAAAGATCAGGTTGACAGAGATATTGAAAAAACTAAAAGCCTGAATCCGGATATGATTATTCTCTTTCTGCACTGGGGCACGGAATACGACACCATTCCTTCCGCCGGACAGACTGCTCTTGCAGAACATTTCCTGTCTATGGGCGCTGATATGATAATCGGATCTCATCCGCATGTAATTCAGAAGATGGTAATGATGAACAGTGAAGAAGACAGCCTGAAGAAACCCGTTGTATATTCACTCGGCAATTTTGTGTCAAACCAGAGAAGACAAAAGACTGACGGAGGAGCAATAGTAAGAATTGATATTGAGCGGTCAGGGGACTCAGTTAAAGTAGAACAAGCCGGATATTACCTCACATGGGTGTACACACCTTCAGAAAACGGTCGCAGAAAATATTACATACTCCCCTGTTCAGACTTCGAAAATAAACCGGAATTTTTCAGCAGTCATACAGACTATGAGAATTTGATGAAATTTGTCAGCGATTCAAGAAGGTTACTGAACAGCCAGAATATCAATATAAAAGAAAATATATTTCAAACCCCGCAGGCAGATTCGCTTCCGTAAAAGGATTATTGGTTATATTTGTTTTTTTATGATCTATTATTTCACCTTAGTGAAGATTTAAAAGATGAGTGATTCAATTACTGTCCTTTCAGTCACTGCAGTCTCACTGGGATTTCTCCATACCGTGCTGGGACCTGACCATTACATACCTTTTATAGTACTGAGCCAGGCAAAAAAATGGAGCACAAAGAAGACCATGACAATCACCTTTTTATGCGGACTAGGACATGTGCTTAGCTCGATACTGATCGGTTTCATTGGAATTGCAGTTGGGGTCTCCCTTAACAGGCTTGTGGATGTGGAATCATTCAGAGGAAATATCGCCGGCTGGCTCTTTATAGCTTTCGGGCTGGTATATACAATAATCAGTTTAAAAAACCTTTACAGAAAGAAGAAACATACACATATTCATTTTCATCCGGAGGAAGGAGTGCACACCCACGAACATAACCATTTCAGGGAGCATACTCACGTTCATGAAAAAGATATCGTGAAAACCACTCCCTGGATTCTGTTTCTGATTTTTGTTTTCGGACCGTGTGAACCTCTTATTCCTGTTCTGATGTACCCTGCTGCTGAAAACAATATACAGGGAACTATATTAGTATCTGTTCTGTTTTCGGCGGTTACAATTATCACAATGATGTCGGTTGTTCTTGCTTTCCGGCTGGGACTAAACAGAATTAACTTAAAGCCGCTGGAAAAATACAGTAATCTCATAGCAGGCGCAATGATCCTGTTTTCAGGAGTTGCTATTCAATTCCTTGGTTTATAGCAAGCGTGATTCTTTTGAAACACTCTTAACGGAAAAATTTACAATAATTTGATTTATATTTTATTAGCTTTGCAAAAACAGCTCTCAGATGAACTATGATTATAACACCCAACGTAAAAAAATGGCTCTGCCTGAGTATGGAAGAAACGTCCAGAAGATGGTGGATCATTTGAAAACAATAGAAGACAGAGAGGAAAGAAACCGTGCGGCAAGGACAATTATCCAGATTATGGGCAACCTTAATCCGCAATTGCGTGAATCAGGCGACATAAAGCACAAACTATGGGATCATCTTGCTTTGATGGCCGATTTTGAGCTAGATATTGATTCCCCTTACCCTCCGCCGGAAAAGGAAAAACTTATTGAAAAACCTAAACCTGTACCATATAAACAGGGTGATATAAGGTATCTTCATTATGGAAGAATAATCGAAATGATGATTGAT
>JABUEV010000440.1 GCA_013314865.1 Bacteroidales bacterium
GAAGTCGGGAAAGTATTAGCCACAAAAGGATTATTCATTGTATGGTCAGCAAAAATCTGGAGGTTGAACCTGTCGCTCAGAACATAATCAGCGGTTGCACCGACGGTGAATACCTTCAGTCCCACCACTGGCTGATTAACGTCTTCAATAAGCTTCCTTGCAATGGTCTTGTTATCCCTTATCGACAGGTCAAACCTCAGGTTCAGGTCGCTTTTCAGTGCTCTCTGGCCGCCGCGCGATTTAAGAATGATCTGAACCTCATCAAACCTGTAACCTGCTCCGAAAACAAGCTCATTTACCCTCGCATCGGCAATCTGGTTGCTGGTAAGATTAAGGGAAACCGTTCTTGACTTTCTCCACTCAAACCTTGTTGTGAGGTTATTTTTCCAGTTCAGGTCCACATTCAGAAGCGGGCTGAACTGTTCACTTATTGTGACAACATTAATTTCATATTGTTGTATGAAGTTGTTCTGCAGGTCCCTTATCCTGCAAATCCCGTCAAGGTCTGTCCTGAAATTCAGATTTGTGGTGTAGGACCCAATCTGATATGTACTCCGGTACTGGTGTGAAATACTTACTGATCTGAATGCCTTCTGTACAAATTCAAATTTCGAAAATCCGTCGAAAGTAAGCCGCCAGTTAGGCATCATTCTCATTGCCGACGGAAATGTTTCAAGCCCGACGTGCCTTGGATTGGTTTTTGTATAAGCGGCAATAAATGCAGGTATCAGTACTTCGCGTGATGTTTTGCCGTATCCGCTTTTATAATCACTTTCTGCCTGCTCATCAGGATTATAGTATGGATCAGCTTCTCTTCTCGATTCTGCCCTTCTTTCGGAAATTATGACGGTATTTTTTCTGAAAGCCTCAAAAGCCGCTGAAGCATAGTCGTTCTTTTTGGATATCTTTTCAAAAGCAGTTCCCCATGAAATAATTGAAATGGAGAAGTTTCCGTTAACGATTCTGTTACGGGTGCTGTCGGGGAAGTTGCCGTTGATATCAGCTATATAATATGAGCTCACATTTTCGAGGAAGCGTCTGTCGGCATTCACATCAATCCGCATGCCGGGAAATGGTTCAACGGTGCTCCTGAGAGAAATATCCTTCCGGTTGCTGTAGGTTGCCGGCATGTTTAAAATAGTATCCGTTGTGAGCCATCTTCTTGAGACAGCTTTGTCAAAAATTCCTTCATTTTCAAATCCCAGAATAAATGGCACCCCGGGAGCCAGTACATCGTTGAACCTTGACATTCCAAGGAAGCGCGACTCAGGGAGAAATCCCGGAAGGTAGTGACCCTGAGAGGATGTATAAGTGAGGTTGACCGACCTTATGCCCATCAGGGCGCGCACAAAATATTCTCCAGTCACAATAAGCGGATTGCGTTTTCTCGGAACCTGGCCCTCCACGGTCACAATTGTGGCATTAGCCTGCTCGCCGGGGATGAAAGAAATCCTGTTGTCACTCACAATCTCAGTCTTCCCGGGTAATTCTGTTCCGTCCTTTTTCATAACCTTTACCTTGACATCCCGTGTTTTCAGGTTGTGTGTTATGGTGCGCGGCACATCGGTTCTGAAGTTCACATTTTCACGTGTGTAAGTCACTGTCTTGTATTCCGTTTTCATTGAAGCCGCAGCTCCGGGCCTTGTGTTGTTTTCGATGTTTTTCAGGAATTTTGACTTGCTGTAAAGAGTTGTAAGATTAGCCATGGCTGAAAAAGACAACTCATTGTGATTCTTTATCGTATTCCCGATGTTGATGTTGAGTGAATCAGGGAAAAGAGGTCCGGCCAGCCAGGAATAATCAGCCCCAAACCGTGCATTGGCATTCACCCAAGAGAGAAGCGGAAGCTTATTTATGGGAAGATTATATGTTGCATTTATAAAATGATTATATGATGTCGGCCTTCCAAGCCTCCTGATATTGGTAAGAACTGAATCCTTCCAGAGTTCGTAATCATTTCTGTAGCGACGTCTGTCGACCCCTCCCTCGGGTTCGTCAATCCTGGCTATATTTGTTGATGTGAAGTCTATCTTCAGTTGTCGTGTCACATCATATTTGATGTCAAAGATCCTGCTCCACTCAAAGTCTTTTCTGAAGGATGGAATGATCAGAAGGTTAGGATTATTTATATTTCTGGTTTTTATTTCATTGTAATAGCGGCTAACATCAATCCTGTAGGATATGCTTCTCGGGAAAGTGTAAAGATTGAAGTCCTTCAGAATCCTGAAGACAGGAGAATTAAGAAATTTCACATTCTGCAGTGGCGTTATGTTTGCCGGCTGGGCATTGAAGTTGTAGTTAAGGCCTCCCCTGTAGTTCTTTTCAAGATCAATTTCAGTCCTGGTATTGCTTTTATACACTTCATTGTAAGTATAATTCACGCTGATATTGGAAAGATCCCATGGGTGAGGTTTCTCTCCGCGTTTTGTAATGCCTGCATTGTTTATTGAGATAGTCTTGCGCCTTGAATAGTCTTCAGAGATAGCCAGTATTGAATCACGTTCATTTTTATCTTCGGCATTTCTGATAGCGTCTCTCAGGGGCACGTCAGGGTCAAGTGGATTGAACTGCGGTCTTATCTGGGTTTCAGAGTAACCTATATAAACCGGAAGTCTGACACCCATTTCTTCAGGGAAGAATTTTCCAAGTTCAAGGCTTGAAGAGATATCATACGACATCACCTCTTCCTTGCTTCTTTCGTTCACCTTTTTATCGAGGCTTCCCCATCCCGGAGTGCTGACCTGACCGACCATATCGACTGTCCCAAGGTCAGCCAGTCTTGCCTGGAGGTGGGCATTGGCGGCCCATCCTCCGTTTTCAACAAAATCATTAAGTCTTAACTCGTTGATCCAGATCTCCCCCGACTTGGGATTACCGTCATCAGTGGCTCCCTTTCTTGTTTTGATGGGATTTCTGACCCCAACCATAATTACCCTGACATTGCTCAGATTGGGATTTCCTGAGACTGAAATTCTTGCATTCCCTTTTGTGACGACAAATACATCCGAAACACTGAGGGAAGAGCCCGGAA
>JABUEV010000441.1 GCA_013314865.1 Bacteroidales bacterium
AAAAACAGAATCCGGATTACGATAAGGCCCTCTCATATATGGAAGTGCTGTTTAAAACTGTTTCGCCGGAGCGAATTCTTAAGAAAGATTATCATTACATGGCAAGGATACTGCTGAAGAAGAACCAGAATTATCCTAAAATGGTTGATGAACTGGCAAGCCTCAAGACTCAGCTCGACAGAGAAAAATCAAGATTTAATACAGCAGCTAATGCTGCAGATAAAGCAAAATTCAAAACAAATGTTGATGACCTTTCCGCCAGAGTTGCATCTCTCGAAAGGGATATTGCAAAGGCTGAAACAGAAATTGACCGGGCTTTCAATGAATATAACAAAGCTCTGAATTTCGGCAAAACCGGTAAAGAAACAGAACTTACACCTCAGGACAGAGCTTTACTGAGTGAAATGGCAACCAATTACTACAATTTCAGAAGATATAAGGAAGCTGCAAAAACCTGGGCAAAACTTATAGACCCTCAGAAAGAGGATAACACACAGGATTATATGCAGGTAGGCCGGGCATTCTATGTAGGTGAAAATTATAAAGCTGCAGATTCAATTTTTAATATTGTACTGAAGAAGTCGCCTGATTACCTCCCGGCTCATATTTACATTGCACGTACATATTCGAAGATGGATCCTGATATGAAACTTGGTCTTGCAAAACCGAAGTTTGAGAAAGTTGTGAGCCTTGCTGAAAAAGATTCAGTAAAGTACAGCGCTGATCTTGCTGAAGCTCTCTCATTTCTGGGTTTTTATAATATGGAAAACGGCAATTATACAAAAGCCAAAGACATATTTAACAGAATAATAAATCTGGATCCCAATAATAAAGATTTTAAGATCAGGGGATATAACGGTATTGGCGGGCTTGAACTTAAAGCAACAGGACAGGAAAAAACTTTAGAGGGGAAACTTGCTTATCTTGCCAGAGCATCTGAAGCATATGAGAAGATACTGGCAATTGACCCTGCAAATGCCTCAGCAAAGAGTTCTCTTAAATATGTTCAGGACTGGACAACATCAGTTAAAAAAGGTATCAATCCAAATGAAATCAAGGGAGTTGTGACTAACATGGCAGGTCAGCCAATTGCATTTGCCTCAATAAGAGTTAAGGATACCGCAGCCGAAAACCTTACAAACACTAAAGGTGAATATAAGTTCGAAATACCACAGGGCTCGGAAATACTGATTGTAAGCGCCAAAGGGTACAAAACAAAGGAAATAGCCATTACCGCCCAAAGAACTTACAATGTAAAACTTGAACAGGAGTAATGGAATTAATTTTTAAAGACTATTTGAAAAAAACAATTGAAAGTTTATATTTGCTGGTCTATAATTTTTAACCTAAACAAAATTTATAAAAATGAGTAAAAAAGGAAGTTCATTCAAAGAAACGCTGCAGAATATCTTCTCAGCCAGTGTGATTGTAATAGCATTTATTGTATCGTATTTGCTGTTCGTAAATGTAATGGGTAATCCTGTCAATTTTGAAGGAGGCAATCCAAAAGGACATGCCCTTCAGGGAAATTATCTAGGAATTATATATAAAGGTGGTTATATAGTTCCTATACTTATGACTTGCGTTCTTACCCTTATCATTTTTGTGATCGAAAGACTTATCACCCTGTCAAGGGCAAAAGGTAAAGGAAGACTTAACGAATTTGTTGCCAAGCTCCAGAATCTTCTTGAGCAGGACAAGATTGAAGAAGCTATGGAAGCTTGTGATAAACAAAAAGGTTCACTTGCCAATGTTATGAAAGCAGGCCTTTCACGTTACAGGGACCTGCAGAAAGATCCTGACCTTGAAAAAGACCAGAAGATACTTTCAATTCAGAAGGCATTTGAAGAAGCTACCGCATTGGAATTACCCATGCTGTCAAAAAACATGGTAATATTCTCAACACTTGCATCAGTATCTGTGCTTATCGGTCTTATCGGAACAGTTCTTGGAATGATCCGTGCATTTGCCGCCCTTGCACAGTCAGGAGCACCTGATGCACTTGCCCTCTCACAAGGTATTTCAGAGGCACTTGTTAATACAGCTTTTGGTATTACAGGGTCAACATTGTCAATTCTTGCATTTAACTTCTTTACAACCACTATTGACTCCTATACCTTTAAAATTGATGAGGCAGGATTCAGCCTGACACAGAATTTTGCAGCATCATTGAAAAAATAACTAGAGATTTATCTTTTGGTTAAATCTTATAAATAAAGTTAAAATGCCAAAGATTAAATTACCGACAAAGTCACCCCGAATCGACATGACGCCTCTGGTTGACACATTCGCAGTGGTTCTTACCTTTCTCATGCTTACCACTACAATGAGACAGCCTGAACCGGCTACTGTTGATACGCCTTTTTCAATTTCAGAAAAACCTGTACCTGATTTTAATACAATGACTTTCCTGATATCAGCAGATGACAGGGTCTTCATCAATATGGATAACGGACCTGACACAGCTTACAAATTCAGGCCAAAGATTCTTGCTGAAATGGGTAAAAGATATAATATAGAGTTCACTGAAAGTGAGTTAAGGGAATTCGAAAAATATCCTTCCTCAGTAGGAATCCCGATTCAAAAGATGAAAGAATTTCTTGCCACCAACAATAACCAGGAAAGGAATGCAATGCAGACAGGAATACCACTTGACTCAGCCGATAATCAACTTGCAAGCTGGATACTCTTTGCTAGACAGGTGAACCCGGCTATTCAGGCAAGCATAAGGGGAGATGCCAACACGGGCTTCCCTATTGTAAAAAAAGTACTTGATATACTGCAGGAATACAAGGTAAACAGGTTTAATCTGATTACGAGTCTCGAAGCTACCAAAATAAACCTAGAAGAAATACAACAGTGATATGGCAGAAATTATTCAACAAGAAAAAGGTGGCGGAAAAAAGAGAGCAAAGAAAGTTGTTCCTCATATTGATATGACACCGATGGTTGACCTGATGTGTCTGCTTATCACATTCTTTATGTTGACTACAGCTTTCAGCAAGGCTAAGATAATGGAGATTATAC
>JABUEV010000442.1 GCA_013314865.1 Bacteroidales bacterium
CAACAGGAAGCGAGATGAACAAAAATGCTGTCATCAGCAGGATATCCACCGGAGAAAAGCGAGCCTTTGTTTCCCCGTTTGTTTTTCCGAGGTTTTCAGTTCTTCTGCCTGACGCTGCCGGAACATTGCCTGCGAGGCAGGTTGCCAATGGCATTGTGGATGCATTTGTGCATGTCATTGAGCAATATCTTACTTATCCTGTCAATGCTCCTTTACAGGATCGTTTTGCGGAGGCTATACTGCTGACCCTTATTGAAGAAGGACCGAAAGTATATGCCAATCCTTCTGATTATGAGGCAATGTCGAATCTCATGTGGAGTGCAACCATGGCCCTGAACGGAATTATAAGCTGCGGGGTTCCGGGCGACTGGTCGGTTCACAGTATTGGCCATGAACTTACTGCTTTTCACGGCATTGACCATGCAAGAACTCTGGCGATAGTATTGCCCGGACTGTGGAAAGCCCTTAAGGAAGAAAAAAAGGGCAAACTCCTTCAGTACGCTGAAAGGGTCTGGAAAATAACTGAAGGCACTGAGGAGGAAAAAGTGGATAAGGCTATTGACAGGACTGTTGAATTCTTTGAATCGCTTGGCATTAAAACAAGGCTAAGCGATTACGGTGTAAAGGAGGATACTATTGACAAAATCGTCAGAAGGTTTGAGGAGAGAAACTGGCTGAATCTGGGCGACAGGGGGCTTACAACCCCTGCCATAACACGGAAGGCTCTGGAATATCAGCTTTAATAGTGTACCTTACATAACCAGCCAGGAATTATTTAGTGAGTCATGTTAATAAAAAGGGTGCCCGTACAGGCACCCTGATTTTTTACAATTTACAGTCATTACTTTTTCAACCATGATTCCGGTATCGGGATGGTACAGATATTCATTGACCTGTTGTCGTCAGAGAGCATGGCTGATAATAATTTTCATACAATCTTCCTGTATTTAATCCTTTTTGGTGTTGTATCGGCAACTCTTTTTCTGTAGTTTTCTTCATACTCCGAATATGAACCTTCAAACCAGTAAACCTTTGAATCACCCTCAAATGCAAGAATATGAGTGGCTACCCTGTCAAGAAACCACCTGTCGTGTGAGATAATGACAGCGCACCCTGCAAAATTCTCCAGGCCCTCTTCCAATGCCCTCAGAGTATTTACATCTATATCATTTGTAGGCTCATCGAGCAATAGAACATTGGCAGCTGATTTAATTGTAAGGGCAAGGTGAAGTCTGTTTCTTTCTCCTCCGGAGAGCATGCCGCATTTCTTTTCCTGGTCAGCTCCTGTAAAATTAAAGCGTGAAACATAAGCTCTGGCGTTCATGAGCCGGTTTCCCACCATTATATCATTCTGTCCGCCTGAAATAGTCTCATATACAGTTTTCTCCGGATCAATGGCTGTATGTTCCTGATCGACATAACCGAGAACGACAGTCTCTCCTTTCTGAAATTCACCCTTTGAAGGCTTTTCATACCCCATGATCATTCTGAACAAAGTTGTTTTACCGGCTCCGTTTGGTCCTATCACTCCGACAATTCCGTTCGGGGGAAGATCAAATTCCATGTTTTCGAAAAGAATTTTGTCTCCGTATGCTTTTGCAACCCCGATAGCTCTTATGACTTTGCTGCCAAGCCTTGGACCGTTAGGGATGAATATTTCAAGTTTTTCTTCTTTCTCCTTGACATCCTGATTAAGCAGGTTTTCATAAGCTCCAAGCCTTGCCTTTGACTTTGCCTGCCTTGCTTTAGGAGACATCCTGACCCATTCAAGTTCACGTTCAAGTATTTTTCTTCTTTTAATATTGCCTTTTTCTTCTATTTCCAGCCGTTTAGCTTTCTGTTCAAGCCATGATGAATAGTTACCTTTCCAAGGTATTCCCTCTCCCCTGTCGAGCTCCAGGATCCATCCTGCAACGTTATCCAGGAAATACCTGTCGTGTGTTACACAAATAACAGTTCCTTTGTATTGCTTTAGTGTTGTCTCAAGCCAGTGTACAGATTCGGCATCAAGGTGGTTTGTGGGCTCATCAAGAAGCAGAACATCGGGCTGACTGAGCAAAAGCCTGCAGAGTGCAACTCTTCTGCGCTCACCTCCTGAAAGGATATTTACCCTGGTGCTTTCTTCCGGACATCTGAGGGCATCCATTGCTCTTTCAAGCCTGTAATCAATATTCCATCCATCAAGATGATCAATCTTTTCCTGCAGTTCAGCCTGCCTGTCCATCAATTCCTGCATCTTGTCAGGATTTTCATAAACCTCAGGCATTCCAAAACTCTCATTTATCTTTTCATACTGGCGTATGATATCTATCGTTTCTTTTACTCCTTCTTCAACGATTTCCCTTACAGTCCGGGTGTCGTCGAGCAACGGGTCCTGAGGAAGATACCCTACAGTGTAGCCAGGGAGGAATGTCACATTTCCCTGATATTCCTTTTCCACACCGGCAATTATTTTCAGAAGGGTTGATTTGCCCGAACCATTCAATCCAATGATTCCTATCTTGGCTCCAAGGAAAAAAGATAGGGATATATCCTTAAGAACTTGCCGGTGAGGTGGATATATCTTCCCCACCCGGTACATCGAAAATATAATTTTGTTGTCTTCAGCCATACCTGGTTTTTATGACAATTTTAAAAAAAATTGAGGATGAATCAAAAGAATCAATTCATCCTCAATACCCCTCCCCTCATCCATCATAAACATCACGAGTTCATGATGTTTTATTGTCATTCATCAGTATTGTCCCAGTCAGTCCCTTTCGGCAGGGTTTGTGCCTTAAGCCTTTAAAATTCAGGTCCTGTCCTTTTCAAATAATTTGATTGTTTCATCCTGGAGCAATACCCACAAAGAGTACACCCCTTTCAGAGTTCCGATAGGTATGTTAAGGCACCCCAGGGCTGCAACAACAATAATCAGATACCTTGCCCAGCTCTGAAAGGAAAGGAGACCTATTCCTCCCACTATTGCAAGTGTGGCCATCAATCCTATAAGCAATGGCAGGCTTATTCCGAGGAATCCAAGAACC
>JABUEV010000443.1 GCA_013314865.1 Bacteroidales bacterium
GTCAACAGCAATTGTCATGTTTTCGCGGGTGGCCATTCTGCACGCAGTGTCCACCAGGTCGTAGTTAGTTATAAGATAGCCTTCGAGATAAAAGATTTGATATCCTTCAAACATTTCCTGACTTAGATCCTTTGCCCTCATCTCAACGGCTGCTCCCAGATGTGTGGCAAATGTTCTCTGGGCATCCGGAGATATAAGAGTAATTGCAGTACCTGTTGCCGTATCTCTTCGAAAAAGATAAGTACTCACTCCTGCATCCTTAAGGTCATTCTCAAACAGATCACCTGTGGAATCATTTCCCACTGATCCTATAAATCCTGCGCCGGCACCAAGCATTCCAAGTCCGTGAATTGTATTTGCAACAGAACCTCCGGAGGTCAGCAGTTGTCTTTCCTGCGGTATTTTTTTCCGTATGGATTCTGACCGTTGTGCATCAACAAGCTGCATGCTCCCCTTAGGAAGTGAAAATAAATCAAGTACTTCATCTGACTCAATAAATGTCACCACATCTACAAGGGCATTGCCGATGCCAAGAATTCGTCTCATACAAAATTTTTCCCTAAATATATTGCTTTATTCGGTAAAAGCCGTTATTTTTGGGTCGCTAAAAAACGCCGGATTGTGATCCGTTAAATTCCTCAGTAGCTCAGCAGGTTAGAGCATCTGACTGTTAATCAGAGGGTCGCTGGTTCGAGTCCAGCCTGGGGAGCAATAAATCAGAATGAACTCAGCCAGAATTAAAGAGAGACTGGTTGCTCCGGGCAATCTTATACCTTTTATACTCATTACCTCCTTGTTTTTTCTCTGGGGTCTTGCGAACAACATGACAGATACTCTGCTCGCAGCATTTAAGAGAATCATGAGTATGACAGATGCCAGGACATCCCTTATACAGATTTCATGTTATGGTCTCGGATATTTCATTTTTGCTTTGCCTGCAGCTATATATATAAAAAAGTACTCGTATAAATCGGGGGTGCTTCTTGGCCTTGGCCTTTATATCACAGGATGCCTATTGTTTTTTCCTGCAAAAATCACCGGTAACTATTTTCATTTCCTGGGTGCTTTATGGATACTTTTCGGAGGTCTTTCAATACTTGAGACTGCTGCAAATCCGTACATAATTGCTCTTGGAGATGAAAGGACCGGAACCCGCAGGCTGAACCTGGCGCAATCATTTAATCCGCTGGGATCAATTTCAGGTGTGGTTATAAGCCAGATATTTATTCTTTCAGAACTTAATACTTCAAATGCCGCACAAAGGGCTGCAATGGCACCTGAAGAGCTTCAGTCGATTCAGAACGGAGAACTGAATGCTGTTACGATGACCTATGTTACAGTAGGACTTCTTCTTCTGATATTATGGATAATAATCTTTTTTACAAAGATGCCGCGTGCATCAGATGCCGGATCTGAAGTTAATCTTGGGCCAACTCTGAAACGGCTCCTCAGAAATAAAAACTATATTCTCGGAGTTATCGCCCAGTTTTTTTATGTTGGAGCGCAGATTGGCGTCTGGTCATTTACAATCCGGTATTCTATGGCAGCGCTAAACCTTGAAAACAGTGTATTGCCGGCAGGAAAAACTCCTGAACAGGTAGCCGCGACATATTATATAGCTTCCCTGATTCTTTTTGCCTGTTCAAGATTTATCTTCACTTACCTGATGAAATTCATCCGGCCGTCCTCACTTCTTGCTTTCGCTGCAGTTATGGCTATTATAAGCTCCCTGATGGTAATTTTCGGATCAGGATACGTGGGTGTAATAGCACTTGTGTCTATATCCGGATTTATGTCACTGATGTTTCCGACTATTTTCGGTCAGGCAGTTATCGGTCTTGGCGATGACACAAAAATTGCCGGATCCGGACTTATTATGGCAATTCTGGGAGGGGCAGTGGTAACGTTCCTTCAGGGTAAACTTTCAGATATTACCGGATCAATAAACTATTCCTATTTTGTGCCCCTCGTCTGTTTTGCCATAATCACTTACTATGCATTCGTAAGCAGGAAGATTGTAAATAATGTTTCTTCCGACAAAAATTAATCAGCTTATTTCTTTACAAGCAGGTTAACCTTTACCTTGAATTCATCGTATATCAGGTTATTGCCCAGGTTTGAAAAGAAGGAACCGGAGCCGTAACGCACGTTATATTTCGACCTGTCAACTATGATGTTTGAATAGAACCAGATACCCTCTTCAGATTTCTGGATAGTGGCTTTGAACTCAACAGGTAAAGTTGTTTCCTTAATGGTAAGGTTTCCTTTTACAACTGCAGTCCCTTTTTCAAATGACTCGCTTCCTGTTATTACAAGCTTCGATACGGGGAACTTGTCAACTCCAAAAAAGTCATCTGACTTCAGATGTCCCTCAAGCCTTGCGCTGTTTTCATCATCTTTTATGGTTTTCATATCAATAAGAAACTCACCGGAGGTGATCATATTATTTTGCCAGTTGATCCAGCCGGAAAGCAGTTTAACAGTTCCGGTGTGCTGACCCATAACTTTCTCACCGAGCCACGACAGAGTTGTTTTATCCCTGTCGGCTGTAAATTTTTCCTGTGCATTCATATTCAATGAAACTAAGATTAGTGTTAAAAAAATAAATATGTTTTTCATTTTGTGATATTTTTTATTTCAAGCATTAAACATCACAAAGCAGGATTTTGTTCACGACTGAATTCAGCCGGAAATAATATATAGCAGGAAACTTACTTTACAGTCTGTGAATATTCAGGCCTCCGCTTATTTCGAAGGTTGTTCCTGATGAAAAATTCCAGTCACCTCTGGCAATAGAGGCAACTGCTTTACCGACATCCTCCGGGAGTCCCCATCTTTTTTGCGGAACAAGACCTTCGTTGATAAGCTTATCATATTTATTCTTGACTTTGGCTGTCATGTCAGTTTTAATAATCCCGGGTCTTATTTCAAAAACAAGTATTCCATCCCCGCTTAGCCGATCGGCAAAAACTGTAGATGCCATGCTGAGTCCGGCCTTTGAGATGCA
>JABUEV010000444.1 GCA_013314865.1 Bacteroidales bacterium
GTAAGCCAGGCTGTAATTGCTCTGACAATAGTTGCGGCGGGCACATCACTGCCGGAGCTTGCCACATCGGTAGTGGCTGCAGTCAAAAAGAACAATGACATTGCGGTCGGCAACGTAATAGGCTCAAATATCTTCAATATTTTTTTCATTTTGGGAACCAGCGCCTTAATAAAACCTGTAAATTTTAATACAAGGTTTAATAAAGACATGTACCTTTTAATCGCCGGTACAATCCTGCTTTTACTGGCAATGTTTTCGGGACAGAGAAGAAAGCTTGACAGATGGGAAGCAGGACTGCTGTTGATTATTTATGTTGCATATACAGTACTGTTGATAAACTAAACTTAATAGCTGAAAATCTTTCTTTAAGTTTTCTAACAGGTGTTTTAAAAAAATTAATTTTGGCAGTCTGATCTGAAAATAACATCAGGATGTTTTACGTTTTTTTGAAGAAGCAAAAGTCTGTTCCTGCGCCGGCAGGACAACTTAATTGAGGCATTTCAGAATTGGCATTTTATGTTCAGTTTTTTCCAATAATCATAATTTCAAATTATTAAACACAAATTATATGAGAAATCTGTTAGTTATTGCTTTAATTTTTCTTGTTGGCATTACAGCCTGTGAAAAGGATAAATCTGATTATCCGGCTGAGGGCATTAAAATAAAAGGCAATGTCACCGCAAGAGCAGGAAAAAGCGAAAGCATGGTAACCAAAGGGATGACATCGCTGGC
The DNA here is from genome assembly GCA_013314865.1 of Bacteroidales bacterium. Taxonomy (GTDB): domain Bacteria; phylum Bacteroidota; class Bacteroidia; order Bacteroidales; family VadinHA17; genus LD21. The sequence goes on from JABUEV010000444.1 coordinate 733, forward strand.
TGATGCCAGGAAAGTACTGGCATTCAGCAAATATTATGGTGCAACTTACTACGATCTTTACGACATAGTCAACGGATCTTTTGAGGTAACAGGGCAGAAAGGGACCGGGCTGGCTCTGATTTTCCTCGATGGTCAGAATAAATACATTGGTCATCTTTCGAATCAGGGTTTGAATATGCTGCCGCTTACCCGGCTGAGTCACGGAGATACAACCACAATTAACCTGTCGGATCTGACTCTTGAAAACGGATCGGTTATCCCGTCTCACGACCCCTTCGGCAATGAAATCCAGATTACGGCAAATGAGATCAATTGCCTTAAAGCAACAGATGCCTACTATAAATCAATTGCATCAAATATTGACACTGATCTGGACGGCATTCCCGATGTTTTATCGGGGAAGGAACTTGTTGCGTATACATGGGCATTTGTTTTTGGAGGTCACTGGGGTATAAATAATACAGCACCGGCAGTGAATGATATAACCCGGTTCTATACAAACTACAAGCTTCAGCTTGAAGGTGGTGAGAACCTTACTTTTGACAATGACAAGATAGCATTGACTGGACCTGAAAATGATCCGTACAATGACATTCAACTCGACTGGTGTATGAAGGCTCCTGAAACAGGAGGCGGCCGGGCATTTATTGCTACATTTGCACGCACAACTTCAGCGCCTTCCGATGCACCATGGGGCACAGCATACCTTCCTTTTAAGGAGGGGACTTATACACTTACCCTTAACGGAAGCAAGTCATACAAATTCAATTATTCAAATACCGACATGAGCTACAACCTGGTTGTTGTGGCACCAACTCTTAAAACAAACAGTGAAGGGAAAGTTACGTCTATCAGATTTCAATACAGAAAATTCGACGGAACCGAATTAAACCCTGAAAATATAATTACCACACTGATGGTGCAGTTTTTCGACATGTATGCAAACCAGTTCTACAAAGAAAGCAATCAGATGAGGCTGAGCGCCGAAACCGGTTTCAGCGAGTTAACATTCAGTACGCCGGTAGATATTTCAGCACTTGACAGGTTATATATATGCTATGAAGATCTGTTGGGAAATAATTATTTCATAATCTGGGAAGAGTGATAAAGCATACGCCGTAAGCCTCAGGTAATCCTTGAACTGAGAAAATTCCGGCTTCAAAAAAATGTCATAGATTTCCTGCTTCAGGGGCATGCAATTGGAACAGTTTTTGTTGTTAATTAATTAACAATTACTGTTTTAAAATATATTTGTCCCCTGTGAAGACCCTGATATTCCTTATAATTACGGCTATATCAATCCAGGCTGAAATTTACGGACAGTCAGGAAAACCCACAGGAAAGCAGGAGAACGATCCTGTTTATGCCAGGTCATTTAGTGATGCTAAACAAATTAACAAAGACGGTATAATGCAGTTTCAGGATACAGTCATAATAAAGGAACCCGGTCAGGAGATACCTCGGGTACATCATAAAAGGAACCATGGCATACCTGATAATCTTTATGATTCCATAGCATCAAAACGATTTCCGGGATCCGAAAGATTCTATGCCAGAAGACCTGAACTTTTAAGGCCGTTTGATAAACCCTTTATAATACCTCCTGCGTCTTCATCAGGAAATAAATATTACCTTATAATCAAGGATCCGATCACCCAGAGAGTAATAAAATAATATGGCTAAGCGCTTTATAATATTAAAGGATTTCTTTTCAAAGCTGTCGGCAGAATGGATGAAGCTGTCAGTTATTATGTTTGCATTTCTGATCATCTCGGCCGGTTGTGAAAAGGAGGTTCTTTCAGGCCCAGAAGAAATATCATCAGGCAAAGATGAACTGTCGGGCAAGTGGGAATGGATCGGAAGCTGTGGCGGATTTACCGGCGGATGCTGGTATCCGAATGAAAACCACTGGCAGATGATAGAGTTTAAACCCTTTAATATTTACATAAGAACATTAAACGGAGAAAAAACCGAGCAAGCCAATTACAGCTTTACATTTTCCTATGAATCAGATGGTGTAAAATATTACAACCTTGCTTTTTCTGACGGAAGAAAAACTACCTGCTGGTTCAGCGGAAGAAATATTTTGAATATGGTCGGTGGTGATTTTGTTGAATCATTCAGGAGAATAAGGTAACAGTTTCCTCGTTCCCATTTCCGTTCCCATTTCCGTTTCCATTTTCGTTCCCATTTTACCTCCCCTGCCCTCTCATCAGGAAGAATATCTGCCAACAGTCAGAAAGCAGTGACAAATTCACTCTCGGTTTATATT
>JABUEV010000445.1 GCA_013314865.1 Bacteroidales bacterium
TTGCTAAATACATCATGTTTTTTATTTTACCATCATTACTGACAGCTCTCCTTCTTAGGGGTGTCAGTTTTGACGGAATAAATATTTTATGGTCAGTTCTGAAAATCCTTGGGGTAGTGCTTCTGCTTACGCTCATAAGGAACACAAACCCCAGACTTAAGATTAAGCAGGCATTGAGATTTTTCGTTGTCTGGATGAATTTGCTTGCCGTAATTGCTCTGGTACTTATTGGTTTTGGATATTAATTAATTCAATCTGTGGGATTTAAGGATTTTTGTTTCAGGAAATCACTCTGGGTCTTTCATTTCGGAGGAGCTTCATGCAATAACTGCGATATCGAGATCCTCGACTGCCTTACCCCCAGACATGACCTTGAGAGGTTCGGAATACTTCTGGTGGGCAGTATCAGGCATGCCGATGTACTGCTTGTGAACGGTTCCATTAACCAGCGGGATAAGGAAAGACTGATTGAGATTTATAACCAGGCACCCAAACCAATTAAAGTGGTTGCCATAGGCGCCTGTGGTTGTACGGGGGGAATATTTGCCGAAGGAATGACATTTGCCGGTCCTGTCGATAAAATTATTCCTGTTGATGCTTACATCCCGGGATGCCCTCCCAAACCTGAAGCAATCATTGCAGGAATTGTCAAACTGGCTAAAGGGTAAAGAAATGAAGTAAAAAGTAAAAAGTAAAAAGTAAAAAGTAAGAAAGAAAATGTCGAAGCGTCAGCTAAAATTCCGACCGTTAGCGTCGGGAGAAAAAGTTAAAAGTAAGAAGCTAATTTTATAAATGGATACTGATTTGTTAATAAAGGATTTAAAATCAATCTTCAGTGATAATGTGATTGAAGTGGCGGTGAAGAACCGGAAGAGGGCGACATTGACAGTAAAGCCTTCGGCAGTTCCGGAAATTGCGGAACATCTTTACAAAAAAGCAGGCTTCAGATTTATTATTGCATCGGCACTTCATACCAAAAAAGGATTTGAAATTTATTATCATTTCAGCAATGACGCAACCGGACTGGTTCTGAATGTTCATGTGATACTCGACAGCGAGAAACCTGAGATAGAGTCTCTTTCAAACATGTTCAACGCATCCAACTGGATTGAACGGGAAATGCACGAGCTGTTCGGTATAAATTTTCTCAATCATCCGAATCAGGAAAAGCTTATATCTGAAGGCAATTGGGCTGATGGGGTATATCCTTACCGAAAAGAATTCAAGAAATAACCGGCAAAGCAACCATGAGCAGGAAGACATTAATACCAATCGGACCGTATCACCCACTGCAGGAAGAACCTGAGCTGTTCAAGCTTTATTGTGACGGGGAAATTGTAAGGGATATAAAATGGGAAACTGGTTATAACCATCGCGGAATTGAAAAGTTGAGTGAGTCAAAAACCTATGACCAGGTATTCTTCCTGGTGGAACGGATTTGCGGTATTTGCTCCACCTCACACCCTTTCGCTTTTGCCAATGCCGTAGAGGAAATAGCAGGTATCGAAATAACTGACAGGGCAAAGTATATCAGATCAATTATAGGAGAACTCGAACGAATTCACTCCCATTTGTTGTGGGTTGGACTGGCAGGACATTTTCTCGGGTACAATACTGTATTCATGTGGGCCTGGAAATACCGCGAACCTGTCCTTGACCTTTTTGAAATGATTACCGGAAACCGGAACAGCTATGCCATGTTTAAAGTGGGGGGTGTCAGGCGCGATATAGAAAACAGCAAGATTGAGTCGATACGAAAGGTAATGTCAGACGTGAAAAAAAAGACTGATCTGCTTGCCGGAGCTGTGATGGACGACCCTGTAATTCATGCCAGAACCAAAGGTGTAGGCATTCTTACCAAACAGGATGTTATGGATTTTGCGGCAGTAGGACCGACAGCAAGGGCATCAGGAGTTGCAATTGACGTACGTAAAGATGATCCTTATGCAGCCTATCCTCTTGTTAACTGGAAAGTCATTACTGCAACAGAGGGTGATGTTTTTGCAAAAGCACAGGTACGGCTTCTTGAAATGTACGAGTCAATATCAATAATCGAGCAATGCCTTGAAGGACTTAAAAAGGAGAAAGAAGGAGAAATCAATGTGAAAGTTAAGGAAATTCCGGCGGGAATGGCAACAGGACGTGCAGAAGCTCCAAGGGGTGAAGTCTTTCACTTTGTTGTATCCGACGGTTCCAATTCACCTGCAAGACATAAAATTAGGGCGCCAAGTTATGTGAATATTGCCACGTTCAGAAAATCATGTATCGGTCAGACTATTGCAGATGCCACTATAACTCTTGCCGCAGTTGACCCGTGCTATTGCTGTACTGAACGGCTTGCAACGGCATACGATTTTGACAGCGGCGAAAAGATAATGAACGCCAGGGAGCTAATAAACATGTCAGTTGAAAAAACTGCAGAAATAAGGAAAACCATTAGATAAAACCTTATGAATGAGTTTATTTCTATAATCACACAACCATCTCTCTGCACCTTCCTGCAAGCTCTCATTCTGATCCCTGCAGTAGCTGGCCTTATCCTTTTAATGGTGCCTGAGAGGTACACCACTGCAAAAGGAATAATAGCACTTATAATTACCGTGGTCTCCTGTTATATGTCGGCCGCTCTTTACGGGTCATCAGTTCAAATGGTTGCACTTGACGGAGCCCTGGGCAGAACCTGTGTCTCATTATTCGGTGTGGACCTGCTTCAGAACGCTTCCCGTTTTTTCACACTCACAGTGGACAACCTGAGTAAGCTGATAGTTTTGCTTACAAGCCTGTTTGTTCTTTTAATAACTTTATATTCAATTGTATATATAAAACCCGGAAGAGTAAGGAATTATTATTCATGGTTCCTTATCACTGCCGGCTGTTCATACGGTGCCGTTCTTTCAGACAACCTGCTTCTTTTTACGGCTTTCTGTGGAATTCTCGGAATCACTCTTTATAAACTCATTCCGGGCAAAGATGAAGAGAGTTCTGCATCAGCTA
>JABUEV010000446.1 GCA_013314865.1 Bacteroidales bacterium
ACCGTAAACAAATTATTCAATTGCAGCAATAGTTTTGCTTATATTTGAAGTAAGGCAAAAATTCAAAATTACTAAATGTTGAGTTACTATTCAGGTAGTCAGAATTCAGGAGTCAGGAGTCAGAATTCAAGAATGCATTTTCAATATATGCCAGGATAATTTACTAAACTCTTTAAAAATTAGGGTTATAAAACGCATTAAGATCCTTTGAAAGTTGGATAGTATCTGCGTTATTCAGCAGACCTTACAGAAATGCTTGTAAGAATTTAGAAGTAAGCTTTATGTTTTACTAACATTTTTCAAATGTTTTCACTGGTTCTCTTATTCTGACTCCTGTCTTCTGTCTCCTGACTACTGAAAAGTTACAATGTTAATATTTAGGGAGGTTAGTATGGAAAATGTTCAACCCGGGACGGGAAATGCAACTGAACAACCTGTTCCTTATAATTTAATAAAAGACGGTCCCAATGATGAAAGGCTTACTGCTCCCGAGATGGGCCATCTCTGGGAAATGTATCTCTATAACGGCAGCGTGAAATGCCAGCTGCAATATTTTACAGCTAAGGCTGAGGACCCGGAAATTCGCGGGGTTTTGGAGTTTGCTTTACAAACCAAGACCACACGTTTGGACAAAATAACCAAAATGTTCAATACAGTTGGTTTTCCTGTTCCTCATGGTTTTACTGATGAAGACGTGGAACCAAATGCCAAGCGTCTCTATTCTGATAGTTTTATGCTGGTTTACATCAGAAACATTATTAATTTTGAACTGGTAGAATCCATGATGGGTTTAACCAGGGCTATACGAACTGATGTTAAGGAGTATTTTAACGCCAGTATCGATGAAAGCCAGGATCTCCTCAAGAAAGCCGATGAAGTGTTACTGAGAAAAGGAGTTTTTGTCAAACCACTTAATTTTCCTCTGCCGGACAGGATTGAATATGTCTATCAGGATACTTTCTATGGTGGATTAACCGGTGATAAACGTCCTATAAGTAGCTTAGAAGTAACTCATGTTTATACCCGGCTGCAAACCAAGATGTTGGAAAGGACCTTGGTCCTGGGTTTCAGTCAGGCAGTGCAGTCTCAAAAGGTGCAAAAGCTTTTGTCTAAAGGAAAGCAAATGATAGATAAGCAGATAGAGGGATGGAGTAAAATCCTGCAGGACGAGGACTTTCCCTTGCCGGTAACCTGGGAACACCAGATCACCGATTCTTCCGAGTCTCCCTTTTCTGACAAGCTTATTATATTTACTGTACTTACAATGATGAGAAACAGCATAATTCTCCTGGGGATATCCCTGGCGAACTGTTCGAGACTGGATATAGTGACTGCTTTTTCTGCTTCAATTGTTAAACTCCAGGCTTATACAAAAGATATTCTTGATCTGATGATTAACAGTGGTTGGTTGGAGAAAATTCCCCAGACAATTGACCGAATGGAAATTATTAACCAGAAACAATAGAAGGATTACGACACAATTAAACCTCTTAAGCATATACTAAACAGAACAATGGCGTTCTGACAAAGTTTGCAAAACTTTGTCTGGGGCGTTTTTTTTTAGGAGGTGTAATTACTGATGTGTGGGATTGTTGGATGGACAGACTTTTCCCGAAGACTTGTAAATGAGGTCGAAGTATTAAAGACTATGGCTGAACAACTTATTCGCCGTGGTCCGGATGATTCAGGTTTTTGGTTTTGTGAACATGCAGCATTAGGACACCGTCGCTTGGTGGTTGTTGATCCCGATGGCGGCAGACAGCCGATGATTGGTAAAAGAGGCAGAGGAACATATGCACTGGTTTACAATGGAGAGTTATATAATACAGAAGATATACGACAGTTATTAATTCAAAAAGGGTATTCCTTTAAAGGTTGGTCAGATACAGAGGTACTGTTAAATGCTTATATCGAATGGGGAGAAAAATGTGTTCAGAAGTTGAATGGTATTTATGCTTTTGCTGTCTGGGATGAAGAAAGAGAGAGCTTGTTTCTGGCCAGAGACAGAATTGGCGTGAAGCCTTTATTCTATTGCCGGAAAGGAAGTTCTTTCTTTTTTGCTTCGGAGATTAAAGCAATCCTGGCACATCCTCTGGTATCGGCAAAAATTAACCGGGAAGGTCTGGCGGAGATTTTCGCCTTGGGACCCGCCAGAACCCCAGGGCGCGGTGTTTTCTCAGGGATTTCTGAATTAAAACCAGGTTACTGCATGCTTGTAAACCGTGAAGGTATAAAAACTCATCAATATTGGTCTCTGGACAGTCATGCTCATGAAGAAAGCTTTGACAAAACAGTAGATTCTGTTCGGGAATTAGTTTATGACTCAATCAAACGCCAGTTAGTATCTGACGTACCATTATGCTTTTTATTGTCCGGAGGTTTAGATTCCAGCGCAATTTCAGCGATTGCCTCAGAAGTTTATAAAAAAGAAAGAAAAGAAAAAATTAAAACATATTCGATAGATTATGTAGGAAATGACAAACATTTTCAGGCAAGCGAATTTCAGCCGAATGCCGATGCTCCCTGGGCAGAAAAAGTATCTGAATATTTGGATACAGAACATGCTGCATGTTTGATTGACACGCCCGAATTGGTACAAGCGCTCTTTCCTGCCGTCCTGGCACGTGATTTACCGGGTATGACAGATGTTGATTCCTCACTGCTGCTTTTTAGCCGCTGGATCAAAAAGCAGGCGACAGTAGGATTATCCGGGGAATGCGCAGATGAGGTTTTTGGCGGATATCCCTGGTTTTATAAGACAGGAGAAGCAGGAACATTCCCCTGGTCACAGAGGTTGAATGAACGCCTGAATTTATATTCTCCGGAACTGCTTAATCTAATCAAACCCAGGGAATATGTGGCTCAGCGCTACCAGGAAGCCCTTGATGAAGTGCCTCGCTTTAAGGGGGATAAACCTGATGAGGCCAGGTTGCGGGAATTATTTTACTTAAATCTTACCCGCTGGATGCCAG
>JABUEV010000447.1 GCA_013314865.1 Bacteroidales bacterium
AACAGTGTTTTCGGGTGCATCAAAAGATGCTCCCCTGTGTGCAATAATCTCAACCTGTGCATTTAAGGAAACCGATGCAATAAATAACATAAAAGATAGAACTGAGATTTTCATTGTGTAAGGTGTAATTCTTAAGTACTTTATTAAGTTCATTTTTTATCAACTCCGACCACAGGGCATAACCGTCAGCATTAAGATGGAGACGGTCGTCCTGAAACAGTTCATTTCTCGGCAAGCCGCTTTTCGTAAGAAAATACGGCTCAGTGTCTATGTAATAAGTATTACTCCTGTTGTTTTTGCATATTTTTCTGATAAGTTCATTGGCTTCCTTTATCTCGGGCCAGACTTTCCAGCGTGCAGGGGTGGGGGTGATGCTGATCCAGAAGACAGGGGTGTCAGGATGCTTGCGTCGGATTATATTAAGAGTCGTCCGGAAAAGGTTTGCAACTTCAGAAGGACTTTTATCATCATCAGACCCTGAAATGTCATTTGCTATAAAGAGTACAATAGCACTGCATTTATGAGGATAAATAATTCGTTTTGCATAAACTGCAAAATCGCCAAGTTTTGCACCTCCATATCCTCTTTGAATTACATTGTAGGAAAGCATATCCCTGTTGATGGTTGACCAGAGTCTTATGCTCGAACTTCCGGCAAACATCACTGCATCTTCCGGATAATATTTTGCTGCGTCAAGTTGTTCAAATTTCTGGATTTCAGGTTCCCATGCCCTTACATCAGGATCTTCCCTGTAAACTCTTAAAGGCGAGCAGGATATGACAAACAGCAGAGAAACAAATGCAACTAATCTTAATAATCTTAATATAAAAGATAATTCAACCGGGAATTTTTTCATTTCCATGAATGTGGTTTTTGTATTGATGATGCCCCTGAAATAAAATTATAGCAACAAGTCCTGATAATACAAATTCCTTTATATCTTTCAGCCCTTGTTTCTAATACAAATATAATATTCCTGAAACAAATAATTGACTGAAAAAGGAAGTTTAAAACATATAATAAAATATGAGCAATAGTTCTGGAATAGAGCGCGATAGTTTTTCAGGAAGGTTTGCAGTTGTGGCTGCCGTAGCCGGGTCGGCAATAGGATTGGGAAATATCTGGAGGTTCCCTTATCTTACGGGAGAAAACGGGGGAGGAGCTTTTCTCCTGGTATACCTCTTTTTCGTAGTCTTTGTCGGCATCCCTGTAATGACTTCTGAATTTGTAATTGGAAGGGCGACTCAGAGAAACCCCTATGGAGCCTTTAAAAAGCTGGCACCGGGGAAACCATGGTATCTGATCGGAATTATGGGAGTGGCAGCCGCTTTTATGATACTTGCATTTTACACCGTGGTCGCAGGCTGGACACTGGAATATTTCTATCAGTCAGTTGCAGGGAATCTTTCAGGGAAAAATGATGCTGAACTGACACAGATGTTCGATGGATTTGTTAAAAATCCTTTCCGGCCTATGTTATGGTTCCTGGTCTTTATGGGATTAACAGCTATGATAAATTTTTCAGGGGTTAAGAACGGAATAGAAAAATATACAAAAATTCTTATGCCTCTGCTTCTGATTTTGTTAATTATTCTATGTATCAGATCAGTAACCCTTAAAGGTGCAGCAGCTGGTCTTACATTCCTGTTTAGACCCGACCTTTCAAAAATTAACCCGCAGGTAATTCTCACTGCGTTGGGACAGTCATTTTTTTCCCTTAGCATCGGCATGGGAACTCTCATCACTTATGGCTCATACATTAAGAAGGACGAAAATTTGGCCTCATCAGCATCGCTGGTGGTTGCCTCGGATACCCTTATAGCAGTTATTGCAGGTATAGCCATTTTCCCTGCAGTGTTTGCACTTGGCGGATCAGCTGCTTCAGGGCCAGGACTGGTCTTCATCATATTGCCTTCAGTTTTCCAGAATATGCCTCTCGGAATATTCTTTGCGACACTATTCTTCATATTGCTGGCACTGGCAGCACTTACTTCGACCATCTCAGTTCTTGAAGTAATTGTGGCATTTATGGCCGAGGAGCTTAATATGGCAAGAAGAAAAGCAACTATAATCGCAACGGTTTCTGTATCAGCTTTAGGAATAATTACAGCTCTTTCATACGGTCCGCTTGCAGGATTAAAATTAGCCGGGAAAAATGTTTTTGAACTTCTTGAATACCTTACATCCAATATTATGCTGCCATTGGGAGGATTGTTTATAGTCCTGTTTATAGGCTGGTTTCTGAATCCTGAATTGACAAAAAATGAGCTGACCAACGACGGAAAATTCAAAGGCAGGTTCCTGCCATTGTTCAGGTTTCTGGTACGTTATATAGCACCTGTGGCAATTGCAGCCGTATTTCTCTACGGTCTGGGAATAATAAAGCTTTGATATTGTTGCTGTATTTCAGGTACCTTCAGATCTCATCTGAAAATACAGCCCGCGGCAGATCGCGAAGATTGTATGTTGAAGCCATTGCCTCTCCATAGGCTCCTGCTGACCTGATTGCAATAAGATCACCACGACTTGTTTTAGGCATTTCGATGTACTTTCCGAAGACATCTGCTGATTCACATATTGGACCCACAACATCATAGCGGCTGGGATCACCATCAGATGTCAGGTTTTCAATTTTGTGACGCGCCTGGTATAATGCCGGTCTTATTAAATCGTTCATGCCGGCATCCAAAATTGCGAAAGTAGTATTTGCTCCCTGCTTTATATACAGAACCTTTGAAATCAGTGATCCGCACTGACCCACAACAGACCTGCCGGGCTCAATATGAATTTCCTGCCCCTTTCTGAGCTCCACCATTTCATTAATAAGATAAAAATATTCGTCAAATAGAGGCATTGTGTCGGGATTCTCATAATCAATGCCTAAGCCGCCTCCAAGATTTATCATTTTCAGATTTACGTTGCGGCCGGCAAACCATTCCTGTAACTCATTTATCCTTGCACATAGACT
>JABUEV010000448.1 GCA_013314865.1 Bacteroidales bacterium
TGATGTCGGTTAATGATGTGAGTGACCCTGAGAGGTTGGAGATAGAGACATTAAGGGTAGCATTTCCCGGGCATGTTGATTCATCTCCGGCACTTACTGTTACAGTGCCGCCGGGGCCATCTCCCCAGAGAACTTTTACAAAGCTGTCGGATGGATTGCCTCCGTCAGTAATAAGACCGCCCGACACTTCCCATCGGGTGTTGGTATATGTATCTGTAAGAATGTATGTTGTTTCTGTCCCGGTACAGACATTTGTAACAGGATCATCAAATACAGGACTGGAAACCGGATTTAAAGTAACTGTTTCGTTAATAAAATAAGAACATATAATTCCAAGCAAATTAGTTTTGGTAACCGTTGCGTTTACTTCACCTGAAGAAACACCTGAATCCCACAGCACCTCAATTCGGCTGGTATCCTCTTCAGTTGTCAGTCTGGTGCCGTTAATGACTTCCCATTGATATACAGCGCCAGGTTCATTTGGTACAGAATAAGTTACAATGTCACCAGGGCAGGCATTGGAATATTTAAGGTTAATATTGTTGAATATGGGGCCTGAAGTATTAATTACAAATTCCGAAGTATCAGTGCATCCGTTTCCATCGGTGACAGTCAGTTGGATGCCATAGGTGTCCGAAGGCATTGTGTTATTAAAGTAAGGTGTTGGTGAAGTACTGGTATTGCTGAAAATAAGATATGGCCAGAATGGAAGTACCTCAACAAAAGGAAGGCTTGCCCCGTTCAATCCTTTCCAGAAATAAGTGTAGGCGCCGCTTCCTCCTTCTACCGTCGAATAATACAAAGCATATGTCAGAGCAGTATTGCAGTCATTAAGAGTAATGCCTGTGATCCTGAGAGTTGAGGATACTGTTATGGGAATAGTCCGAGAGGAAGAATTCCCGTGTGCATCAGTAGCCGTAAGAGTTACATTTCTTTGCCCCAGATCGCCACAGCTGAATACAGACGGACTAACCGAAAGAGATACAGGTCCGCAGTTATCAAAGGTGCCGTTATCAATATCTGATCCTGTCAATGTACCGGTTCCGCCGGCTCCGACAATCAGGGTATAAGGTTTTGTAATTATTCTTGGAGCAAGAGTATCTAATACTGTTACATTTGCAGTGCACGATGCTTTATTCCCTGATGCATCAGTACCGGTAAGAACTACCTGAACGGGTGAGCCTATATCCTCACAGCTGAAGGTGTATCTTGAAGCTGATAAATAGAATCCACCCGGACAATTATCGCCAGAGCCATTATCAATGTCCGAAAGGTTTAAAGTTGCCGATCCGGAGATGTCAAGATACACGGTTGCATTTCTGCATCTCATAACCGGTGGTCTGTTATCTCTGACGGTCACGGCAGCAGAGCATGATGATGACAGGCCTTCATCATCGGTAACAGTAAGTGTGACAATGTTATCTCCGATATTGGCGCAGGTAAATCTGTCAGGTGTTACTGTTCTGGAAACAATTGTCCCATCAGTGTCAAAGGAACCTCCGTCAACATTTGAAGGGAGTATTGTTACAGAGCCGTCTGCATCAAGGCTGACGGTAATGTTTCTGCATCTTGCCACAGGAGGTTGCCCTGCCTGAGGAATATTACAGATTTCATCTGTAGACGGTTTTAAATCAAGGTCTGAAAGATAAGAAGTCAGGGGAGTTGAAAAAAGGCTGACAGTGTTTAATAGAACCAATGTTGCCAGGAACAGCCATAAAGGCAAATATTGGCTGAAGGATTTTTGATGATTTTTACTACGTTTCGCAGGAGAATATTTCAGACTGTGATAACTGATTCCTGTCAATATTAATTTATTAACAATGAATTCTGCCAGATTATAGCTTTTATATTTCATTAAAATCAGGATCAGATTTCAACTAAAAATGTAATATGTTCTTTATCTGTATTTTAACTATTCTTCTGTAATATTATTATGAGTTTACAGGCATGAAATTATTCCTTTTGGCTTAAAATTTCAACTAAAGTATTAAATTTTTATCCATTAAGATAACAGCCTTTTTAGTGTGTTATCAACATATTAACAGGATTTTTGAAATACCAGCAATTTTGTCAGTGTAAAATTTTGTCAGGAGACAAGCGATATCAGTTTTATTAAAAGATAATTTTTGTGCTGGAAAAAAAACTCCTTATATTTGCGGCGTTTTTCAGCGGGAAGCAGGAGTATTTATCGGAGGGGATCTAAGGCTGAAGAACATTTAAGGCACGAAGGGCGATTAGCTCAGCTGGTTCAGAGCACCTGCCTTACAAGCAGGGGGTCGGCGGTTCGATCCCGTCATCGCCCACAAAAAAACCGGTTACTCATATAGTAACCGGTTTTTTATTTGAACTTTTTAAATTAGAGATTGAATAAAAAGCTACTTCTTAAGGAGATAAATCTTAAGATTTACTTTGTGTCCTTAACACACCTAATTGATTTTCCGGCAGTTTTAGTTGTCCCAAGTTTATAAACATCATCATGATCATTTTGTAGCATTCTATATATTCCTGCTCCGCCATCTTCACTTGATGACCACCAATACCCAAGGGTTCCGGCAAGATTGAAACTTCCATTTCCATAAAATCTGTAACCTCCTGGCAATGCTGAAAATCCACTTGAGTTTGTTCCATTTCCAGTGGTACCCCACCCAGTTGTATTTTTCATCTTTGATCCCTGGTCAGTTCCTCTCCATTCCCATTCTGAAGCCTGATCAGCAGTCATTCCCAGGAAGACTTCCAGAGTTTCAAACTCTGCATTAGTAGGCACATGCCATCCTTCAGGGCATAGGTTATCAGAGGAAGCTGCAAACCAGTTATACAAAGCTCCATAAAGTGGTTTGTAGGTTGATTCATCATTATTATACCAGCAATATGCGGGACCAGTTAGTGCTACCCAGGCTGCATCACCAGTGACATTAGTTATCAAATCACCATTCTTAAATTTTGTTGTTTTAAGATTTTCTGC
>JABUEV010000449.1 GCA_013314865.1 Bacteroidales bacterium
CCGGCAACAGGTTCCTGATCGGCGAACCGGCATATGCATCCTCCCTGTTCCTGGTGGCAAGACCCGGCGACAGAAAGGTCAGGTTTACAATTAACAGAAATGTGCCGTGGATAAATACACAATATGATTTCTTCAGACTGAATGAAGCCACAAATACATACGATTTAATCGGAACCACGAACCAGTTGACTTACACAGATCCTGGCCTGGTAAATGGCAAGCAATATTGTTATCGTGTCCGCTCAACCGGCGGCTATTCGGGTGATGACATGCCCAGAAACCTGATTAATTTTTCACAGATTACCTGTGCCGTACCCGAAGACAATGAACCGCCATGCGTGCCGGAGATAAAGGTAGTCAGCCAGTGCGATAGCCTGTATAATACTGTTTCGTGGGCGTTTACGGATCCCGGATGTCTTGAAGATGTGGCCGGATACAAAATATATTTCAAGTCAACCTTTGAAGAGAATCTCGGATTCCTTATAACAATAAATGATAAAAATACTTTTACCTACCGTCATTATCCGGGAGAGGTAATTTCAGGATGCTATGCGGTTTCAGCTTTTGATGCAATTGGTAATGAAAGCGAAAAATCGATGATGATATGTGTCGACTCCTGCAAATTTTATGAGATTCCTAATGTCTTTACTCCCAACGGCGACAATTTCAATGACAAACTGGTTGCCAAGACATCAGGCCTTGTTGAAAAAGTTGACATGAAGATTTTTAACAGAGGCGGTTTATTGGTTTTCAGAACTGAAGATCCCAGGATAAACTGGGACGGAACTTATAACGGAAGGATAGTGTCACCGGGTGTATATTTCTACCAGTGTGATGTTTACGAAAGAAGGATCTCAGGCATTGAAGTATTTCATCTGTCAGGTTTTGTTCATGTTATCACTGAAAAAGATGCCAGGATTATAAAGGAAGAATTTTAACTGACTTTTGAAAATCGTGTTATGAAAAAAATATTGATATTAACAGCGATTGTCTGCATGACAGCCGGTGCAGCCGGACAAACCCAGTTTGACAGGCTTCTTAAAGCCAAAGCTTTTATTGAAGCCGGAAAGCCGGATGATGCTGTAAATCTGCTGACCGAGGCTTTGAAAGTAACTCAGGAGAGCAGGCTTTACCTTGAACGTGCCGAGGCATTTATTCAGACCGGTGATTATTCTAAGGCAATCGATGATCTCAATAATTCCAACCTGATTGTCCCTGGCTCAGGGGAATATCAGCTTGCACGCATATTTGCCCTTAAACGTAACATTCCTGAAGCTCTAGGCCATCTGGAAAAACATCTTTCATCAAACTTTAAAAAAAGTGAAAAGGAAATTCTGCTCGATCCTGCTTTCAGCCTTATAGAAAATAGTCAGGAATGGAAACTGTTTTGGAAAAAGGAAAGATATCTTGAGCTTGAAAAGGGAATATCCGAATTTGAGTTTTATATCAAAGCCGGCAAAACTGATGAAGCAAGGGAAGTACTTACTGAGCTTTCAGGAAGATACAGGGATAAGGATGAGATAAAATTTGCTGAAGCGACAATAAAGTTAGTTTCTTCTAACTATCCGGAGGCAATAAGAATTATGAACGAACTTCTTAAGAGCAACGAGAACAATGAGAGTTATTTAAGACTTCTCGGGAAGGCATATGAAGGATCAGGTAACTATTCAGGAGCCTCTGACATTTACTCAAGGCTGATCAGCATGGAGGTCCCGGATGCTTCACTATATCTCATGAGGGCCGAATCTTACCGCAGAACAGGTGAATTGAACAGGGCTCTTGCTGATGTGGAAAAATATATTGATCTGTATCCGGAAGACAAGGAAGGACTCAGGCTTGCCGGAAAGATATTTTCAGCATCAGGAGATAATTTAAGAGCCCTTGAATATTTTTCAAGGAATCTCCAGCTTCATCCCAATGATCCAGGTTGCTATACAGACAGGGCTGATACTTATTTTCTTTCAAAATCATGGGAATGGGCTGTCAAGGATTACAGCATGGCACTCGATCTGGATCCGGGTAATATGAATGCATGGCTCAATAAAGGTATTTCTCTCATTAACACCGGAAAAGCAGGTGATGCCTGTTTTGATTTCAGAAAATCATTCAGCCTTGGCAACAAAAGAGCTGCTGAATATATAAGCAGGTATTGTATCAAATAGAGCCTGTCAGGTATTTATCTCACATTTTTCTGAAGCCTCTCAAACAGGTCGTGAGGTTTAAACGGCTTAAGCACGTAATCGTTTATTTTGAGATCATCTATCTTGTCATGATTTTCCGACATGATGGCAGCCGTAAGGGCAACGATAGGGATATCTCTTATTTTTGGATTATCTGATTTTCTTATTATCCGTGTGGCTTCCACGCCGTCCATTACAGGCATCTGGAGGTCCATTATTATAAGGTCAAATTCCTCCTTTTCCAGTATTTCGAGGGCTTTTTTGCCGTTTTCGGCATGAGATACTTTTGCTCCCCAGCCTGTCAGGAACTTATTTGTAACAAAGAAATTGATTTTGTTATCTTCTGCAACAAGTATTCTTTTGCCCTCAAGTCCGGTGTAAGATTCAGTTGTTTCTCCAGTTGTTGATTTAGCGGTTGATTCAGCAATTCCGAACCGCAGGTGGAATCTGAAAGTTGAGCCTTTGTCAACTTCACTCTCCACTTCTATTTTTCCTCCCTGGAGTTCAACCAGTTTTTTACATATTGCAAGTCCCAGTCCGGTTCCACCATAATATCGTGAAGTATTGTCCGAAGCCTGTGCAAAGCTCTCAAATATTGCGGTGTGTTTTTCTTTAGGTATTCCTATTCCGGTATCCTTAACGCTGAACTCGATTTTAATGTTTTTGTCAGATCGTTCCAGTTCCCTGATTAAAATTGATATGCCTCCATGTTTTGTAAATTTCAGGGCATTGGACAGAAGGTTAAACAGGATTTGGTTCAGGCGTATCGGA
>JABUEV010000450.1 GCA_013314865.1 Bacteroidales bacterium
TCATTTCTGTCAGCCTTTGAGAAAATAGACACCTATTCAGGGACAGTAAGCTTCGGTGCCTGGCTGAAAAAAATAGTGATCAACCGCTCGCTGGATGCTCTTAATAAAAGGAAAGCAGTTTTTGAGGATATTGATGCACACACCGGTTTGAGTGACACAAGCATTGATGACAGACAGATTGAGGAAGAGGTGGACATGAAAGTTGAGATAATCAAGGAAGCTATAAACAGATTGCCTGACGGATACAGGATAATACTGTCTCTCTACCTGCTTGAGGGATATGATCATGACGAAATAAGCGAAATATTGTCAATTTCAAGCAGTACGTCACGTTCACAGCTTTCAAGAGCAAAACAGAAACTGATAAATGAATTGAAAAGAAAATAAAGGCTATGAAAAACATAGAAGAAATAATAAGAAATAACAGGGATTTTTTCGATTCAGCCGAACCCCGGGCTGGTCATTTCGAAAGATTCAACAGAATGCTCGAGACGAGATTACATAGGATGGAGGTTAACCGCAGCATTGTGCCTTACCTGTTAAAGGCAGCTGTGGTAACCGTCCTGATTACTCTGTCGTCACTCTGGGTATGGGAACATTTCCTGAGGCCCGGAAGCAGCAGAATGACCCTGAGTGACGTATCTCCACAATACAGGGAAGTGGAGAATTATTACCTGCATCAGGTCAATCTTATGGAAAGTGATCTCAAAGCAGTAAATCTGGAGGATAATCCGGAACAGAAAGAGATGCTTATAAAGGAGCTTAGAAGCATGGACTCAGTCTATGTTTCACTGCAAAAAGATCTCAAGGCAAATCCGAACGATGAAAGGATAATAAATGCTATGATAGAACACTATCAGACAAAACTTGAAATAATGACATATATAGTCAATCAACTTAAGGAACTGAGGGATGAATCACTTAACAAAGAAGAAGATGAAACGACTAATTTATAAACCAGGAAGTATCCTTGTCACAGCTCTGCTGTTGTCTGCAGGAACATTGTTCTCTCAGGAGGTATCAAAAGAATACCACAAGGAATTCAGTGCAGGGCCCAATACGACTCTTGATGTAAGCAACAGATACGGAGATGTTTTTATAGAAACATGGGATCAGAATCAAATCGTAATTGATGTAAAGGTCACTGTGGTACTGCCAAGCAGGGAAAGGGCCGAAAAACTTATGAGTTATATCGATGTCATTTTCGAGCAAAAAGGAGATATTGTCTCGGCCAAAACCGTGATAGATGAAAGGTTCACCTACAGCGGATGGGGAAGTCCGTCCAGAAGGTTCAGTATAGATTATAAAATCAGAATGCCTGAAAAAAACAATCTTGTGCTGGCCAACAGGTACGGGAATACGGATATAGCAGATATTGCCGGACTGGTAAAGATTGATATTAAATACGGTAATCTTGTTGCAGACAACCTCAAGAGAGGAGACGAAAAACCGGTTAATACGCTCAACCTGTCATACGGCAAGGCGGAAATAAAATCTGCAGGCTGGCTGGATATTACATCAAGATACTCAGGCGGACTGGATGTCTATAAAAGCCAGGCCGTCCTCCTCGACAGCAGGTACTCAAAAATCAGATTCGGAGAGGTGAGCTCACTTGTCGCAGATACCAAATATGACAATATCAGAATTGATAAAATCAATAACATGGTGATTAACGGAGGATATGATGACATAGTGGTCGGAACTCTCAACAGGAAGCTTAAGTTTGAAGGCAGTTACGGTTCATTTACTGCAGAATTTATTCCAAAAGGTTTCGAATCGATTGAAATAGATACAAGATATATTGGAGTAAGGTTAGGTATTGACAGCAGTGCAAGCTACGAACTTAATGCACGCCTCTCCTATGGTTCCCTGAAATATGACGAAAGCAGTTTAAGAGTCAAAAACAGAATTATCCAGAATACTTCAACGGAAATTTCAGGTATAATCGGAAATGAAAATGCTCCTTCATCCAGAGTAAATATATCTTCGAGTTACGGAACAATAAGACTGAACTAAACCAATCTGTTAACAGTTTAATGATGATTGTAATTGAAAAACCGACAGAGGAAAGGCTGAACCAGTTGAATGTCAAAGACTGGCCGGTTTGGGAAAAAGAGGAATCTGAATTCCCCTGGTATTATGATGAACCTGAAATGTGTTACATCCTTGAGGGTGATGTTACTGTGACCCCTGAAAACGGACACCCTGTAAATTTCGGAAAGGGCGACCTGGTAAGCTTTCCTGAGGGTCTGAGATGTACATGGAACATAAAAAAAGCAGTCAGGAAACATTATAAATTCGGGTAGAGCTGACCTTCTGCCGTTTAAAAATCCAGCTCGACAACTGTAATGCCGGAGCCTCCGAGGTCAATATGTTCATCCCTGAAGCTTTTAACTACATCAACTGTTGAGAGATATTGCCTTACAGCCTGCTGTAGTATGCCGTCGCCTTTGCCATGAAGGATTCTGAGATTCCTGTACTGAAGCATAATAGCATCGTCAATTAATTCACGAACCCTGTTAAGTGCTTCTTCCACCCTGTAACCCCTTATATCAATATCCGGTTTAAAAGTGAGTTTGCGTTCAGAAATTGCAAAGATTTCGTCATGACTGATTGCACTCTCCCTTCTGGTCTTCCTCAGCTCAGTCCTGCTGATTTTTTCCAGTTTCTCCAGGGGTACTGATATCCGCAGACTGTCAGTTTCGACTGTCGCAATCTTGTCTTTCAATCCAACCACCTCGCCTACGGCCTGTGTATCAACCATTCTGACTGCATCACCGGGTTTAATGTGCCCATCCTTATTCTTTTCCTGTTCGGCGAATTCTTTTTCCTTCTTTATTTTAAGTTTTTTAACTTGTGAAATCAGTTTATCCGTTTTTGTCAGATTTTCAGCTTCGGGTAGATCGGCAGGTTTTTCGATTTTTCCGCGGAATTCTTCAATATTTCTTCTT
>JABUEV010000451.1 GCA_013314865.1 Bacteroidales bacterium
TTCAGGTGCCCTTGAAGGCAGAAACCGTGCCGGATTCTTCTCAAGTTCCTCAACAAATATCCCTTCGCTGGTTATTTTTGCCTTCAGGTTGCGGTCTGCACTGCAGCTTACTCCCAGACCAACCGGGCATGAAGCGGCATGCCGCGGCAGTCTTATAACCCTTACATCATGTACAAAATATTTTCCTCCGAACTGCGCTCCAACCCCATATTCATGACATATTCTTTCAATGCGGTTCTCCCATTCTAAATCCCTGAATGCCCTTCCTGCACTATTACCTGAAACGGGCAGGTGATCGAGATAGCCAGCAGATGCTTCCTTGACAGCCTTAAGTGTAGCCTCTGCCGAGGTACCACCTATCACAAGTGCAAGATGATATGGCGGACAGGCGGAAGTGCCAAGATCCTTTATCTTCTCCTTTACGAATTTCTCGAGCGATTCCTCATTCAGAAGCGACTTGCTCTGCTGAAACAGATAAGTCTTGTTAGCCGATCCCCCGCCCTTCGTAATGAAAAGAAATTCGTAGACATTGCCTTGCGTGGAGTAAATATCTATCTGAGCCGGCAAATTACTGCCGGAATTCTTTTCATCAAACATAGAAAGCGGAATTATCTGGGAATACCTCAGATTCTTCTCCTGGTAAGTCTGATAAATTCCTTTCGAAAGATATTCCGCATCATCCACACCGGTGTAAACATCTTCTCCCTTTTTAGCTATTACTATTGCCGTGCCGGTATCCTGGCACCATGGAAGATCTCCTTTTGCTGATATCTCCGAGTTTTTAAGCATTATGTATGCCACAAAACGGTCATTGTCGGTGGCCTCGGGGTCGTCGAGAATTTTTCTCAGCTTCTCAAGATGTGAGGTGCGGAGATAAAAAGAAAGGTCAGAGACTGCAACCCTGGCAAGCTGAACAAGAGCTTCGGGGTCAACTTTCAGTATCTTTCTGCCATCTGACTCAACAAGTTTAACATACTCCTTCGTCAGCAACCTGTAATTAGTGGTATCCCTTTCAAACTGAAAAGGTTTTTCATAAATAAAATCTGCCATATCATTTGTTATTTTATTAACAATAAACTAGTTAGCCCGATATTGCCTGGATTTTAACTATCATATATCAAATATATGAACAATAAGGCAGTAAACAATCAAATCGGTCCTTCTGAAATCTGTTCCTGAGTCAAAAATATTTCAGAGTTCTGCAAATGCAAATCTGTCTTTAGCTCTGATTCCCTTGGATGTCATCTCAAGGTTACAGCATTCGGCATAAAAGTCGTGCTGGAATACAAGAACCCAGTCATTCCTGAGAGCCTCCTCAAGGATTTTCTGTTTTTCCTCAATGGTTTTGAGAGATTCAATATCATAACTCATGTTCCAGATAAGAGGAATGTGAGCAGTCGTAGGTATCAGATCTCCGGTATAAACCAGTTTTTTCCCTTTGTACTGCACTACCGGAATCATTAATCCTGGTGTATGCCCGTAGCATAATCTCACTTCAAACCCGCTGAAAAGCTCTGTGTCATTTTCAATCAGGTTAAGCTGTCCGCTTTCAGCCAGCGGCAGAATATTCTCTTCCGGATAAGCATCCTCCTCGCGTATATTGTTTTTCACAGCCCATTCAAGCTGTATTCTGCTTGCATGATAAACCGCACGGGGGAAAGTAAGCTCATATCCTTCCCCTCTTCTGCTTCTTTTCACTCCGCCTCCGCAGTGATCGGCATGAAGATGTGTCAGAAAGACATCTGTAATGTCTTCGGGCGAAAATCCCCTGTTTTTGAGTCCTTTAATCAGCCCTTCCCCGTCATGCAGATATACATGCTTGAAAAACTTTTCATCCTGCTTGTCTCCCCACCCGGTATCCACAAGGATAACATGACCTTCTGTTTCCACAATAAGTGACCTCAGAGTCAGAACAATCAGGTTGTTTTCGTCAGACGGGTAGACTCTTGACCAGAGCGCTTTGGGAATTACCCCGAACATTGCCCCTCCGTCAACCCGGAAGTTTGCAATATTGAAAAGCTGAACCTTCATTACGTTGAGTTTTTTAAATCAAAGAAAATCACTTTTCTCAAATCTGAAAAACAGAATCCCGGCAATTATTGCATCAACATCATTAGAGAAACGAATTTTTTATATCTTTCCCAACCATTAAACTTTAAGACTTATGAAAAGACTATCAATACCGATGATAATTCTTTTATCCGGTTTTGTTCTGAATGCCCAGACCGGCAAGGTGATGGATAACCTTTCGATGCAGAGCAAAATACTTAAGATGGAGAGAAAATACGCTATCTATCTTCCTCCCGATTACGAGACATCACAAAGAAGTTACCCTGTACTCTATCTTCTTCACGGAGCAGGTGATGATCAGACCGGATGGGTACAATTCGGTGAAGTTCTTCATATTGCCGACAAAGCTATCAATTCCGGATCAGCCACACCCATGATAATAGTAATGCCTGATGCCAACACCGGCAAAAGAGGTTATGTAAACGATCCCAAAGGCGAATGGCGGTATGAAGATTTCTTTTTTGAAGAGTTTATTCCTTATATTGAGAAGACCTATCGTATTAAAGTTGAGAAAAGATATCGTGCCATTGCAGGGCTTTCAATGGGGGGTGAAGGCACTTTCATTTATGCTCTCCATCATCCGGAACTGTTCTCTGCGGCTTGTCCGCTTAGTGCAGCAACTGGCCCGCGTACAATCGATGATATGAAGAATTACAGACTTTGGACAGGAATGGAGGATTTAAGCGACCAGGGGAAAGAGGAGTACTTTAAAAAATACAGCGTGCTCAGTCTCATTGAAAACATGCCTGATACACAGAAAAGGGCATTAAGATGGTATATCGACTGCGGTGATGATGACTTCCTGTTTGAAGGCAACTCCCTTGTTCACATTGCCATGAGAAAGAAGGAGATTCCTCATGAATTCAGGATACGTA
>JABUEV010000452.1 GCA_013314865.1 Bacteroidales bacterium
GAGTGCTGTTATTGCCCTTGCTGTCTTTCTGCCTATAATCTCAGACATGAGCGGATGCAGCGGAAACCAGGCTGTGGCTGTAAGCATGCGTGAGCTCTCCCTTGGAATTGTAAGGCCCGGAGAATCTCTCAGAGTATGGTTCCAGGAAATTCAGGTTGGACTGATTAACGGGCTGGTTTTGGGAATACTTATCGGCCTGGCTGCATTCCTGTGGAAGGGTAATATTTACCTGGGACTGGTAGTTGGAGGTGCCCTGGCAATAAACACTATCGTGGCAGTCTCTATCGGAGGTACTGTGCCGCTTATATTGAAAAGTATAAAGGTTGATCCTGCTCTTGCCTCAGGCCCGATCCTTACAACAATCACTGACATGATAGGATTCTTCCTGGCTCTCGGATTCGCAACGGTGGCCCTTGGCAGACTGGCAAATATTTAATAACAGCAATTAAAGTACTCTGAAATATTTTTGCCTGAATAAAAGAAAGTTCTTTAATAAGCTTAAAAATTAATTATGAACGACATGAAATATTTCTCCTCCTTCCTATTTTCGGTCTCCGCAGTTGCAGTTGCTGTTTCAGCATACAACTGTTCCGGTTCTGATGAAGTTAAAATCACCGGAGAACTTAAAACATGGCATACACTTACCCTGACTTTTGACGGACCTTATGCCAATGAATACGACACTATAAATCCATTCACCGATTACAGGCTGGATGTCAGGTTTACCAATGGAATTGACACATTTATAGTACCGGGCTTCTTTGCGGCCGACGGAAATTCAGCAGAGACATCGGCAAAAGAAGGCAATAAATGGCGCTGTCATTTTTGTCCTCCTGCTGAAGGGATATGGAATTACGAAGTAACTTTTTTAAGGGGAAGAAACATTGCTATAAATAATTATACGGACAACGGGGAAAAATGTTACTTCAATGGTACAAAAGGCTCCTTTGAAGTAGGGAAAAGTGACAAACAGGCTCCTGATTTCAGGGCAAAGGGACGACTGGTATATGACGGGATACATTACCTCAGATATGCCGGAACGGGTGAACCCTTTCTTAAAGGCGGTGCTGATTCACCTGAAAACTTCCTCGGGTATAAGGAGTTTGACGGAACATATTATGGCGGAAATAATAAATCAAGAAGCGGTGAGGCATCGCCCAACAACGGACTGCACCTTTACGAACCTCACATAAAAGACTGGAAAGAGGGCGATCCGGTATGGAAAAAAGACAAGGGTAAAGGCATAATAGGAGCTCTCAACTACCTGGCATCAAAAGGCATGAACAGCTTCTATTTTCTGACGCTGAACATATTAGGCGACGGTGAAGACGTTTGGCCATACACTGACCGCAACGAACGATACAGGTTTGACTGCAGTAAACTCGACCAGTGGGATATCGTATTTTCACATGCCGACAAACTGGGGATTATGAAACATTTTGTTCTGCAGGAGACTGAGAACGAATGCCTTCTTGATTGCGGCTATCTTGATGTGCAAAGGAAACTATATCTGAGGGAACTTGTTGCCAGATTTGCCCACCACCCGGGCATAACATGGAATCTTGGGGAGGAGCACCACGCAACAGAATGGTCACCTTACGGCCAGACCTATGCTGACACAAAAAAGATGGCTGACTATCTGAGGGAAATTGACCCGTATGACAACTTTATTTCCATTCACACTCACGCTGCCAAATACCAGAGAGAAAAAGACATGTCTGAGTACCTTGGCTTCAGGAATGTTGAAGGGCCTTCAATACAATATGGAAACATTGACGAAACACACAGTGATGTCCTTCAGTGGCTCAGAAGATCTGAAGAGGCAGGCCATCCCTGGGTGGTATGTGCAGATGAAATAGGACCGGCAAATAAAGGAGCTTTGCCAGATTCATTTGATCCGGGGCATGATACCATAAGACATAAAGTTTTATGGGGAAATTTAATGGCCGGAGGGGCTGGTGTTGAATGGTATTTCGGATATCAGTATCCTCATAATGACCTTAATTGTGAAGACTGGCGAAGCAGGGAGATACTGTGGGATCAGACCAGGCATGCACTTGAATTTTTCCATAAAAACCTTCCATTTACAGAAATGATAAATTCTGATGATTTGACCACCGCAAAGAATGATTTTTGTTTAGCAAAGGAAGGAGAAGTTTATGCAATCTATCTTCCTGAGGGAGGATCAACCGGCATAAAACTTGCCCCTGGCAGGTACAGCGTTAAATGGTTTAATCCGTCAACAGGAGGAGAACTGGCTGACGGGACAGTAGGGTTTCTCTCCGGGGGATCTGTTGTTTCGACAGGATTTCCGCCTGCAGACAAAGGAAAGGATTGGGTGTGCCTTATTAAGCGTGAATAAATATATTTATGGAGACTATTTATCAGAATTGATTTTTTCTTTTGATTTAAATATATAGTCATTAGACATTTAATAAAAACAAAATCAATGCTCAGTTTAATGGTGGCTTAAGTATCTTGTCCGTTGCAAAACCTTCGATTAAAATCGGGTAGTATCTCTGAGCAGAAAATTCTCTTATTAGTCCTCTGTCGGATCAGCCGTCTATGTTACTGATCAAGGTCGATAGCCTTCTCTATCAGAAAAGTTTTTATCTCTTCTTCTGCCGGAGGATCAATCATGTATTCAACCGGTTCTGAATAATCAATATCTTTATGAAAGGCAAGCTGTTCACGGAAGAGTTTCTCAGAATAAAACTCCCCGAAATTCTTAACCGCCTCCATGCTTATCTCATTAATCGTTAAATGCTCTTTAAGAATGAAATATAAATCCACATAATCTTTCCATTTTGCTCTGCGTCCGAGTGCATAAGCCTTCATTGAAGCAAGGGAAAGCAAAGACGGAAGTGTCAGATATTGTTCCAAGGTCAGAGAATGTTCTATTTTATAGGGATAATTTAAGAAAGTAACCTTAACAT
>JABUEV010000453.1 GCA_013314865.1 Bacteroidales bacterium
TTTATTGTAGACCGGGTCAGCAACCTGGATACGCTTGAAGTACAGGTTGAAGTTGAAGAAGAGTTCTTTCTTGATAAGATCAGCCAGCTTGAAGCCCTCAGGAGAAAGGTTCAGGAAAATATAGAAAACTCAATAGGACTGGGAGTTAAGGTAACTCTTGTTGAACCAAAAAGCATACAGAGAAGCGAGGGCAAATCAAACAGGGTGATCGACAGGAGAAAGTTTAATTAAAGTTGAATTTTTATATGAGCGAAATACCAATTTCAAACAATATAATTGAAGACCTGAAAAGAATCACTGGAATCAAAAGGCCTGGTCTGGCATCAATACGTGAGATTGTTTACCTGGTCAACAGACTTGAATTTAAAACCGGCATAAGGTTTATAAGAATGGAAATGGGAGTGCCTGGTCTTCCCACTCCTCAAGTAGCCATTGAAGCTGAAATAGATGCCCTGAGAAAGGGAGTGGCGGCCGATTATCCCAACATTACAGGATTGCCTGTGTTAAAAATGGAAATGTCAAGATTCATGAAACTCTTTCTGAATATTGATATCAATCCTGAAGGATGCATTCCTACTGTAGGATCTATGATGGGCGGCATGATAAGCTTCCTTGTAGCCAACAGAAACGACAGGACAAAGGAAGGGACACTCTTTATTGATCCGGGTTTTCCTGTTCAGAAACAACAGGTGAAGATGCTGGGGCATGACTATTATTCTTTTGATATTTATAATTACAGGGGTAAAAAACTAAGGGATAAACTTGAATCATATTACAAGACCGGCAAGATTTCATCGCTTCTTTATTCAAATCCCAACAATCCAACATGGATATCCCTTACTGAGGAAGAACTGTCGATAATCGGAGAACTTTCAAGACAATATGATGTTATTGTAATTGAAGATCTGGCTTATTTTGGTATGGACTTCAGAAAAGACTATTCAGTTCCCGGTAAACCTCCCTATCAGCCTACGGTTGCTCATTATACTGATGATTATGTAATACTCATTTCCAGCTCCAAGATGTTCAGCTATGCCGGTCAAAGGATCGGAATGATGGCCATTTCAGATCATTTGTACAACCGGTCATATCCCGATCTTCTCAGGTACTATTCATCTGACAAATATGGTCATTCAGCTGTTTTCGGAGCTCTTTATGCTCTCTCGGCCGGAGTGGCCCATTCGGTGCAGTATGGACTCGCAGCATTGCTGAAAAACATGAACGACGGCACATATAATTACAGAAACGATGTTATTGAATATGGAGAGAAGGCCGCAATTATGAAAAAATTATTCCTTGCAAATGGCTTTGAGATAACATATGATAAAGACCTTGACGAGCCGATAGCTGACGGATTTTATTTTACAATTTCTTATCCGGGATTTACCGGACCTGATCTTCTGGAAGAACTTTTGAGATACGGCATCAGTTCCATCTCACTGGATCTAACGGGCAGTACAAGGCAGGGCTTAAGAGCATGTGTGTCAAAAGTTGCACGGAGCCAGTTTGGCGACCTGGAATACCGCTTAAAGAAGTTCAGGGAAGATCATCCTGCAGATTAATAAAATATAAAACTATGGCAAAAATCAAAGGAAGTATTGTTGTTGAAATTGAAAGGTGCAAGGGGTGTGAAATATGCATGGTATCATGCCCTACCGGCACAATTGCAATGGCAAAGGAAGTTAACAGCAAGGGATATAACTATGCCTTTCCTGCAAACCCTGACCTTTGCATCGGGTGCGCTAACTGTGCTGTTGTATGTCCTGATGGTGTTATAACTGTTTATAAAACAAAAATATAGTCTTTAAATGGAAAAGGAACTAAGGCTGATGAAGGGTAACGAGGCCATAGCCGAGGCGGCTATCAGGGCCGGAGCTGATGGCTATTTCGGATACCCTATTACTCCTCAGAGTGAGATAATAGAATATCTCATGGAGGCTAATCCCTATGAAAGGACAGGCATGGTAGTGCTCCAGGCTGAAAGTGAACTTGCAGCCATAAATATGGTGTACGGAGGTGCCGGGTGTGGAAAGAAAGTACTGACCACTTCTTCCTCACCAGGAATTAGTTTGATGCAGGAAGGATTGACCTACATAGCAGGAGCTGAACTTCCTTGCCTGGTAGTAAATGTGGTAAAGGGAGGGCCGGGGCTTGGTACTATTCAGCCATCCCAGTCCGATTATTTCCAGGCAGTCAAAGGAGGCGGACACGGCGATTACCATCTGATAGTCCTTGCCCCTGCATCAGTTCAGGAGATGGCCGATTTTGTGGAACTTGGATTTGACCTTGCATTTAAATACAGGAACCCTGTCATGATACTTTCAGACGGTGCAATAGGACAGATGATGGAAAAAGTATGGCTTGGGCCTCAGAAAGAAAGGTCTAAAACTGTTCCGGAATGGGCTACAACAGGTAAACCTCCAACAAGGGAAAGGAATATTATTACATCCCTCGAGCTTGATCCTTTCAGACAGGAGGTCTTTAACCGTAAACTTGTTGCAAAATATAACGAGATAAAGGAGAAGGAAGTTAGATATGAGGAGATTAACTGTGACGATGCTGAATTCCTTCTTGTAGCTTACGGCACTTGTGCCAGAGTGTGCCAGAAGTCTGTGGAACTGGCAAGGGCTCAGGGCATAAAAGCCGGACTTCTGCGGCCGATAACTCTTTTCCCTTTTCCTTCAAAGCGTATCAATGAACTTGCCGATAAGACCAGGATGCTGCTTACTGTTGAAATGAGTGCTGGTCAGATGGTAGAAGATGTAATGCTGGCTGTCAGCGGTAAAAAGCCGGTGCATTTTTACAGGCTTTTCTTTTCACAGAAAGCTTATATGTTCGATTCTTTTCTCGGTGCTATGCCACTTTCAAAGAAAGCCAAAGTCAAATTAATAGTCGCACTGTTAATGGCTATATACGTGGCTATGCTAATCT
>JABUEV010000454.1 GCA_013314865.1 Bacteroidales bacterium
ATAAGCTCCTATAATGCTTCTGCTGGTTTCAAATATTCTGAAATATCTTCTGTCGGATCCAGATCTTGGCAAAGGTTCAATGCCTGTTAATCCTGAACCATACAATTCCCTTTAGCCCTCCTCAATTGCTTTTATTAATTCCTGGTCTGTCATTTTTCCTTTTTCAAATTCCTTCCTAAATTTATGTATTTCAATCCTTTTAATAAAGATTTTATATCCTTTTATAGCCTTATCATAATCTTTTTCCTGTAAAGTATCAATGCAAGTGTCCAAACAAGAATCATTTGAATAATTGCAAACATCAGACTTCCGTTAAGATTTCCGGCGACAGGGGCGCATATCTTTTCATAGAACCATGTGTAAAGGCTTATTTTATCGGTTCCTGACATTACTTTTACCGCCATCAGGAGTCTGGTCCAGATGCCAGCTATAAAATATGAAAATAGTGCATTAGTGCCAAAAACGATAAAAAAGAAACCCCATTTGCGCAACTTCCATACTTCTGCCAAAAGATAAATTAATGCAAAAGCAGTCATGGCAATTCCACCTGTATAAAGTACAAAAGAGCTTGTCCATAGTGGTTTATTTATTGGCAGGAGAATATTCCACAGAAGTCCAAGTCCTGAAAGTGAAATACCAATGGCAAGAATTTTTAGAACAGTTTTCAGGTCAGTTGAGTTTTTTCCGATTAATTCTCCGGTATAGTAGCCAAGAATCACAGTGCATGCAGAGGGGAGTGTGCTCAGAAGTCCCTCCGGATCAAAAGGAATCCCATAGCCTCTGTAAAGATGACTTTGCCCCAGAATTGCTTTATCGATTTTAAGCACAAGGTTATTCCCCGTTGAATAAGGATCACCTCCGCCAAAAATTCCCAGTAATGCCCAATAACCGAGAAGTATCAGTGCAAAGATTATCCAGAGATATTCCTTTCTGACCGACAGGCATACAAGACTGGCAATTAAATAGGCAAGAGCAATTCTCTGAAGTACTCCCATAATCCTGAGAGTAGAATAATCCCTTTCAAAATAAGGAAAGATATTAAGAAAAACTCCCAAAGTAAAAATAGTGACTGCACGTCTGATTATTCTGAAAAAAGAGGCTGAATTCAATTCATGGCCATACTTTTTAAATGAGAACCACATGGATACACCTACTATAAATAGGAAAAACGGAAATACCAGATCGGTTGGAGTACATCCATGCCATTCTGAATGACGCAATGGAGAATAAACATATTTCCAACTGCCCGGGGTATTGACGATGATCATAAATGCAACCGTCATGCCCCTGAAGATATCTAATGACTGGATTCTGCTGCTTCCTTTGACCATAATTATTCCTGATAATCGGCCAGCCAATATAACATAACAGACATTGGCGACATTATTTGGTATTTATAACCTGCCATTAATTCTGAACCTTTTTGACATCCTGTCGTCAGGATATTTCTTTGAAAAATCAATCCAGTACTGGGCAATGGTTTCCTTAATTTCTTTCCTGAGAATCCATAGACCTATCAGATTCGGGATAGCCATAAAAGTGATTGTTATGTAGGAAAGGGACCAGATAATTGTGGTATCTGTAAAAGATGCTATGAAAAACGCAATTACGTAAAAAATTCTGTAATAAATTACGTATTTGGGTCCAACAAGGTATGTAAGTGCCCTGTCGCCATAGTACGACCAGGAGATTGCGGTTGAAAAAGCAAACAGCAACAGGCCGATTGAAACGATGTATTTGCCCCAGTCTCCGAGAATACTTTTAGTAAAAGCGGCAGTGGTAAGTGGCGCGCTGTGCAACAAAGACTTACCTGTTACAGTAAGTGAAGCAGACTGAGGCTGCCATTTTCCGTTTACAACTTTAACAGAACCGGTAAATGGCTTTTTGTTGTCAAAAAATTTGAAATCCTCGGCAACAGATCTTGAAACAATCAGGGTTATAGGGTTCTGCATCTCACCGTTCACTATTTCAAGTTGCCCGTTGAAAAGCGGCAGGGGTTTATTATCTCTTACAAAGTTTATAACATCCTGTTTTTGTTCAGGTATGTTCTCGTCATATTTTTGTGCAAGAAAAATCATATCAGCGTTTTGAAACTGATTTTCAATCTTTTCGGTCCATACTCCGGAAGAAAGGATTACCATTCCGGTAAGCATGCAGATAATAATCGTGTCAATAAAGGGTTCAAGTATAGCCACCATTCCTTCAGAAACCGGTTCAGGTGCTTTTGCAGCTGAATGTGCAATAGGGGCAGATCCCTGACCCGATTCATTTGAAAAAAGACCTCTGTTAACTCCCCTGTTGATAGCAAAGGCGACAGTTGCTCCAAGGAAGCCTCCCATGGCCGCTGTGCCTGTAAAAACTGTGGAAAATAAGGAAATGAAAGATGGGATAATATTCTGATAATTTGTAAAAATAACCAGAAGTGCCCCGATGAAATAGAAAATTGCCATACCGGGCACAAGCATTTCAGTCACCTTTGCAATCCGTTTTATCCCTCCTATTATGATAAGGGCAAGCAGGAGAGCAAGTATGGCGCCTGTAATTATATGATTAAGCCCGAAAGTGGCAAAAACCGAATTTGAGATGCTGTTTATCTGAGGAAGGCTTCCAGTTCCAAAAGAAGAAAGGACCGTCCCTACCGCAAAAAAGGCTCCCATTACAGCACCAATACGAATTATCTTTCCTCCGGGAGTTTTTATATTAATCCTTTTTTTCATGTAATACATAGGTCCTCCTGAGATACTGCCGTCAGGCAACACATCACGGTATTTGTGCGAAATAGTAACCTCCACAAATTTTGTACACATACCGATAGCGGCTGTAACGAGCATCCAGAAGAGTGCAGCAGGCCCTCCAAGATGTATAGCCAGGGCAACTCCGGCAATATTTCCAGTTCCGACCGTGCCTGATAATGCTGTTGAAAGT
>JABUEV010000455.1 GCA_013314865.1 Bacteroidales bacterium
AACTCGGTTAAGGTGGTGCTTGGATTCATAATGCTTGCTTTCAGCCTTAAGTTCCTTTCCGTCATCGACAGCGTTTATTCATTCAGGATTCTTTCAAGAGATATTTATCTTGCTATATGGATAGTGATTTTCTCGCTTCTGGGTCTTTATCTTATGGGTAAAATTAAGTTCAGGCATGACAGTGATCTTCCTCACATAGGCACATTCCGCTTATTTCTGATAATAGGTGTCTTTTCTTTTGTGCTGTATCTGTTTACAGGATTGTTTGGTGCGCCCCTGAAGGGCTTATCTGCATTACTGCCCCCTCCGGGAACTTCAGCTTTCAGCAAGCCAGTCCCTGCCTCAGAAAATAAAGCATCTGACAATTTGATTCCAGGTTTCAGTTTTTCTCCGGATGATAACTGCTCTGAGCCTCGTTTTGCAGACCTGTTTGAAATGCCCTACGGCCTTACAGGATATTTTGATTACAATCAGGGACTTGAATGTGCAAGAAAAAAGGGCAAGCCAGTACTTCTTGATTTTAAAGGCCATGCCTGCGCAAACTGCAAACTGATGGAGGCAAAAGTCTGGTCTGACCCGGCCGTGCTAAGAAAATTAAGAGATGAGTTTGTGATAATTTCCCTTTATGTTGATGACAGAACCCAATTGCCGGAGAATGAATGGGTAACATCAAAAGTGGACGGAAAAGTGAAGAAGACAATTGGAAAAATAAATGAAGATATTGAAATAATGAAATTTAAGACAAACTCAATTCCTTTGTATGTTATAACTGATTATGACGGGAATGCCCTGATTGAACCCAGCCCCACCAATTTAAATGTTTCGGGTTACTTGAAATGGCTTGAAGATGGCATAACTGCTTTCAGAAATCAACAGAAATCTCAGTAACCTGAGGTCTTAATGTCTCTATCTGTATTTAATAATTCTTCCCGATCCGCTTACAGTCTCCAAAATCTGAGGATTGCCTTTCAGATATATATTGCCGCTTCCGGAGAGTATTGCTGAGAGGGTTTCTTCCACTGTCGTGAAAATATTTCCTGACCCTGAGATTACAGCTGATAAAGAATTAAGAATAAAATCTGCCGAATAGATATTTCCGCTTCCCGAAATTCTCATCAAACCCAGGTTCCCGCTGCCATTGACTGAAATATTTCCGGCTCCGCTTAAATCAAATTCAGCTTCATTGCAAAAGACATTTTCAGCATAAATATCTCCTGATCCGGAAAGTGCTATGTTTAATTTTGTCTCTGACAACAACTGGCCGGCTGTTATATTTCCTGAACCGCTCAACCTAATTGATAAAGCCGGACCTGACATTTCATCAGCAATGATGTCACCTGATCCTGACAACAAGACTTTTGAAAGTCCGGGAGAAGTCACCATAATAACTGGCCGTTCAGTGTAATCGAAACAAGCATGGGTTGGAGATGTTCTCAACTCAAGGGTATTGTTGTAGGTCTCTGTTATTATATGCGGAAGAATATTTACTTCAGCCTTTACAATCAGACCTGTGGTGTCAGCTTTGTGATATATGACATCAAAAGGTGTTGAATTTTCAATTGAAGTGAATGTGTTAACCGGTCGTATTTCAGTTTCAGTCACACCGTTGCCTTTTATACAAACAAAGTCTTTAATACAGGATGTCAGTGTTGCTGTAATTAAGATGTTCAGGAATATGATTCTTTTCATCTGCCTGATTTTTAAATTTCAATTCAATATTAATTAAATTCTGAGTAAAGGTACTATCTTATATAGATATTGCCTTTGACTGCATCAATCACAACCTTCCCTGCGCCGGCAGTATTCCCGACAGAGCCGGTTATAATGTATTCATTCTTATCTTTATTGACAGTCTCTTTTCTGCTGTTTGCATTTTTCTCCGGGATAACGACAAAAGAGTTCACGTGTCTGATTTCAAAATCAAAAGCTGCAGACTGATTGAAGTTAAGATAAATGTCTGAATATGATGACTTTATTTCTGTCCTTCTGAAATCATTCCTGATTGAGGCTATATCAAGGGACCCATATTTAATAGTAGCATCGCATCCCCGGTTAAGAGCTTCAATCCTGAAATCGGTAAAATAAGAGATACCTTTAAGTTCATCTAACTGCCCTGTAAAAAACTTGTCTCTCCTCGATTCTGTCGCCACTATACCGGCTTTTTCAAGCTCAATGCGCGATGAAGTCGAATTAATGGAAAGTTCTTCAGATTCATTAACATCTACTCTTGAGAATGAAAGTTCCATTCTGGCTGACCTGACCGAACTGATAAACGCCTCAGCAAAAGAAAGTTTAAGTAATGGCAGGGAATTAAGAGAACCGGCCTCAAAATTCCCGTTGGAAAGAGTTGCTGAAACAATATTGCCGTTTTTTTCTATGCTGATATCACCGAACTGGTTTTCAATCCTAACTTCAGTATATGCCGGGGCATTTATGTAGTAGCTTATTTTTACACCTGACTCATAGTTTATTACTTTTTTTGTAAGACCTTTAAAGCTTTCTGTCAGGTCTATTATGCCTTCCTTTATTTTAGTTCTTGCACTTACAAGCATACTGGTTCCGGAGAATTCGGTTTCAACGCCGTTTATCATATTTCTGACCTTGCCTTCATCCGGAGAAAATGCTTCAATTTCAGCAAGAATGTAGATCGAATCCTTATCCCATACTGAAATTTTTACATCTCCGTATTTATTGATTACTTCAAGTTTTGTGTCTTTATTTACCGGATAAGAATTGTAAAAGCTTCTCTTTTCAGAAGCTGACTGGGCCGATAAGGGAATAACCGGCAGTAACAAAATTACCCTCAGAAAAAATTGTTTCATGTTCATCTGTAAAAGTTTCAGGTGTGATTTATAAAAAGACGTTCAGAAGTTAAAAATGTTACAGCTGGAAGTGACAAAATCAAGAAAGATTTAATT
>JABUEV010000456.1 GCA_013314865.1 Bacteroidales bacterium
TGGCATTGCTGTTGCCTGCATTGGCAACCGGCCATAATATGGTAAATCCTGTCGTCGCACAGGTCCCGGCCGCCAATATGCCGGGTGATGTGATAATCACTGAAATAATGGCTGACCCGCTACCAGAGGTTTCTCTGCCGGGGAAGGAATACCTGGAACTGAAAAACAGGTCAGACCATATTATAAATCTTAAAGGCTGGACCTTGTCAACACCCACTCAAAAGCTCACTTTTACTCAGAAAAGTCTTCCCCCCGGTGAATATATTATTGTATGTTCGGTAAGCGACACTTCCCTCTTCAAAAGATATGGCAGGACCGCAGGATTAAAATCATTCACCATTCTTACCAACGAGGGAAAAGCCATAGCACTGAAAGATAATGAAGGAAACTTCATTCATGGGATTGAATATGACATCAGCTGGTACGGAAATGAACTTAAGTCGGAAGGAGGATGGTCGCTCGAGTTGATCGATACAGATTACCCCTTTTCAGGCAGGGAAAACTGGAAAGCTTCTGTCTCAAAAACCGGAGGTACTCCTGGAACTTTAAACTCGGTTACAGCCCGTAATCCTGACCACGATTTTGAAGGGATTAATAATGCCTTTGCAGGCGATAGCTCAACCATTTACCTGAGTTTTTCGGAATCAGTGCCGGACTTTACCGCACAGCCCGGACTGATAAAAATTGATTCGGATGAAATAGCGGATTTATATTTAAACGATATTCTGTTTAAAAATTTCTGCATAAAACCCTCAGTTATTTTAGCCAGGGGGAAAACCTATGTGCTTGAGATTTCAGATTTGTCAGATTTTGCCGGAAACAGGATAAGAAAAAAATCTTTCAGTTTCGGACTTACAGAAAAATCAGTAAGAGGAGATGTGGTCTTTAATGAGCTTCTGTTTAATCCACTTCCCGGCGACGACGACTATATTGAATTTTACAACTGCTCAGACAAAATAATTGATGCCTCTCGCCTTCTTGCAGTATCAGTTAACGATGCAACGGGAGATACTTCATCGTTTATTCAGGTTTCGCCGGTCAACCGCTGTATTCTTCCCGGAACTTATTACACCATCACCACATCAAGGGATAAAGTTATTCAGAGATATCCTTCATCTGACCCGGAGAAGATATTTGAGGTCTCTTCACTGCCGTCCATGTCCGATGACAAAGGCCATCTTCTTCTGTTAAACCGTGAGCTTGAAATAATTGATGAGGTAATTTATGACGAAAAGATGCATTATCCTTTGCTGACCTCCAATGAAGGTGTTGCTCTCGAAAAGTCACGCCCGGATATTCCCTCATCCGACAGGTCAGCCTGGCACTCGGCTTCAGAAAGCTCTGGTTGGGGCACTCCCGGCGCCGGAAACTCAAACATCACTGAATTAAATCCGAACGGAAATGCTGGTGTGAACTTTTCATCAACAAAAATTAGTCCCGATAATGATGGATTTGAAGATTTGCTGGTTATCGACCTAAATCTTGAAGGCCCCGGAAATGTCATCTCTGCAACGGTTTTTGATGAAACCGGGAGTTTCGTCAGAAAACTTGCCGGAAACCTGCTATCCGGGCCAAAACTGACTCTTGTATGGGACGGAACAGCTGATGACAACACCATAGTGCCTGCAGGTATTTATATAATACTGATTACCGGTTTTAACGATTCAGGAAATACATACCGGTGGAAAAAAGCTTGCAGTGTGGTTAGAAGATAAATTGTCGAAAGGGTTTTCAATATGGGCAGACAGAATTATGCTTGTTAGATAATTCTAACAATTATTCGAACACTTTACAACGAAAAATATTGATTGCCAATTAAGTATTATATTTCCGCCACCAGGTCGGTCATAATGGTTGTCATGCGCGCTTCGGCCTTTTCAGCTTCGCGCTGAACCATCTCGTGTGTTGTGTATTCAATTTTACCTTCAACTCCGAGGTCGGTGATTATGCTGACAGCAAAGCATGGAAGCCTCATATGGCGGGCTATTATTACCTCGCTGGCTGTTGACATGCCGACGGCGTCGGCCCCTATTGTTCTGAAGTATCTGTATTCTGAAGGTGTCTCAAAAGTAGGACCAGTTGTTGCGAGGTAGACGCCTTTCTGAACCATTATTCCATGCTTTTCAGCTATTCTGAGAGCTTTACCAATCAGGGTTTTGTCGTATGCTTCGCTCATATCAGGAAAACGAGGCCCTATACGTTCATCATTGGGACCTATCAGTGGATTTGGAAGAAGGTTGATATGATCGGTTATTATCATAATATCTCCCACCCTGAAAAGAGGATTCACTCCTCCGGCAGCATTCGAAAGAAACAGATATCTGATACCAAGATATTTCATAACCCTTACCGGAAATGCAAGCTTGTCGGCATTATATCCCTCATAATAATGGAATCTGCCTTTCATGGCAACTACCTTTCTGCCGGCGAAATCTCCGTAAATCAGTCTTCCTGCATGGCCGTCGACTGTCGACACCGGGAAGTGCGGAATATCACTGTAGCTTATTTCAATAGTGTTTTTTACCGCGGCAGTTAGTCCTCCCAGCCCTGTGCCAAGAATGATACCGGCTTCCGGATTGTTCATTCCGGCATCTTTCAGGAATCTTACTGTTTCATTTATCTTTTCCAACATAATCTTTAATCAGTTTATTGAATTTTTTATCCCCGTCATACAAAAATTCAATACTTACAGGGACATAAAAAGCCGACTGCATTATTTCCTCAGGGAAACCTTTCAATTCCGCCAGCCTTACAGCATCTTTTTCGGTGGTGACTATATATTTAAGTGAAGTTTTAAGGTTATTGAATGATGTAATAATGTCAAGAATATCTTTTGGAGAAAACTCATGATGGTCGGGGAACCTCAGGTGGATCATTTCACTGAATGACTGCTCGAGGAAT
>JABUEV010000457.1 GCA_013314865.1 Bacteroidales bacterium
TGTACAGCTACATCAGCGACATCGAGGTAAAGGAAGACGGCGGTACCCCCGGATTCCTGCAGGGAATAAAAGCCGCCCTCGCAATCCGCCTCAAGGAAAAGATGAATACGGAAATGATCCGCAAACGCGAAAAGGAATTGCTTGACCTTGCATTTTCCCGGCTGGAAAAAATTAAAGGTCTGCATATTCTTGCACCAAACATCAGGGACAGACTCGGAGTCATTTCCTTCTATCTTGATAATGTTCACCATAACCTCGTAACAAGGCTTCTTAACGACAGGTACGGAATACAGGTAAGGGGAGGCTGCTCATGCGCAGGAACTTACGGCCATTTCCTGCTTAACGTCGATTTCAGACTCTCAAAAGAAATTACCGACAGAATCGAAGCAGGAGACCTTTCATTGAAACCAGGCTGGATAAGACTTTCTCTCCACCCTGTCATGACTGACAACGAACTTGAATACATTACAGATGCAATTGAACAGATATCAGTTCACGGCAACGAATGGGGAAAAGAATACAGGTACGATAAACACACAAACGAATTCTTCCACTTAACTTACCCGCAGAATATTGAAGGTATCCATAACTACTGGTTTGAACTGTAGGCTGAAATTCTCCTGGAGACTTTAATGCGCCTGCCATTTAAACAGTCTGAAAATAATAACTGAATTTTTCCTGAAATCTTTTTTTCTCATTTAATCTGTTATATTTGCATAACAATTGAACAATTGTTCATATATGATTAAAAAGACTGAAAAAAAGAAATCAAAATCCGGTTTTTCATGTATTGAAACGGAAAAAGTCAGTTCTGTCAGAAACCGGATGAAACCTGAGCAGTTCTTTCATTACCTGGCAGAAACGTTCAGGGCAATGAGCGATCCCACAAGAACAAAGATAATTTTCGCCCTTTGCATGGAAAATGAACTTTGTGTACGCGACATTGCTGCAATCATAGGTACCTCAAACTCAGCCATCTCGCATCAGTTAAGAACGCTTAGAAACATGAAGCTTGTAAAATACAACAAAGTCGGCAAAGTGACATATTATTCCCTCGACGATATTCATATAAACAATCTTTTTGCCGAAGGATTGAGGCACGTGGAGGAGAAATAGCCGGTTAAACATTAAAAATTAATATCAAGCTAAAAACAATAATGGAAGAAAAAAAAGACCAATTAAGTCTGATCGAACTGAAAGACGGTGAAGCTGGAATAATTGTTTCTGTGCATGGCGGGAAAATGCTTACCAAGAGGCTGGCCGATCTGGGACTATCTCCGGGTGTTGAAATAAGGATTCTCAGAAAGACATTCTTCTCAGGACCTGTACAGGTGGAGGTTTTCGGATCGAGGCTGGTGCTCGGAAGGGGATTGGCATCAAAAATACTTGTCGAACCAAAATGACCGGTGAGAAAAAGATCAATATAGTGCTTGCCGGCCAGGGAAATGCCGGAAAATCTACTGTATTCAACTATCTTACCGGTTTACACCAGCATATCGGCAACTGGGCAGGCAAAACTATCGAAAAACGCGAAGGCACTCTTTTTTATAAAGACTATACCATTGATGTGGTGGACCTGCCCGGCATATATTCCCTTGCAACTCTCTCCGATGAGGAACTGATAGCCAGGGAATATATAACCCGCTACAAGCCTGACTATGTTGTGAACATTGTCGATTCCTCAAACCTTGAGAGAAATCTTGTATTTACCCTCCAGCTTCTCGAGCTGGAATGCCCGGTGATCATTGTGCTTAACATGATCGATCTTGCCAAAAAGAAAGGCATTGCAATAGACTATAAGAAACTGCAGGATATCCTTGGCATTCCGGTATTGCCGGCAATTGCATCAAGAGGCTCGGGCCTGACGGAGATAATTGACAAAATTATTGAATTGAAGGAAAAGAAGCATGTCCCGAAAACCCTGAAATACGGAAGAGAAATAGAAGATGCAATCTCAACACTCATGGCACACCTTCGCGACCATGATCTTCCATACCCTCCAAGATGGATGGCAATAAAACTTCTGGAAAAAGACAATGAAATAATTAAGCTGGCAGGGGAGATTGATCCCGTAATTCCAGACTTACTTAAAAAGCTCTGGCAGAAGCTGGAAGGAATTCATGGCCATGATGCTTCAATAGTAATCGCAGACGAGAGGTGCCATTTGGTATCCCACATAACAAGGGCAACGGTAAGGATGTCTCACAGCAAGGAATTATCACTTAACGAAAGGCTTGATATTCTAACCACCCATAAAGTCACAGGTTACCTCCTTATGTTTCTGATGCTCGGGGGTATGTTTCTGACCATCTTCTCCATCGGTAACTGGATCTCATCAGGATTGGAGTCAGTATTCCAGAACTGGCATAAATGGTGGGTCAGCAATGCAGGAACCACTTTTGCAGCCTCGCTCGGCTGGTCAGCAATTGAGGGAGTGCTGGCCCTTATCCAGATAGCAATTCCGTATATTCTGCCTTTCTATATAATCTTATATGTTCTTGAAGATTGGGGCTATATCGCTAGAATTTCATTTCTGATGGATAATTTCATGCACAGGATGGGGATCCATGGCAAAGCATGCATTCCTCTGATAATAGGTCTGGGATGCAATGTTCCCGGGTGCCTCTCCTGCAGGATAATGGAGTCGAGACGGGAAAGATTTATCACAGCTGTTCTTGTAAGCCTTGTACCCTGCTCAGCCGTATCTGTGATAATCTTCGGGCTTGTAGGGAAATATGTAGGATTGCTCTGGGCACTTGGACTTTACCTGATGGCTACGGCCATAGTGTTTTTAGCCGGCAGGCTCTCATCCAAATTTCTGCTTGGTGAACCCGTGGAACTTATAATGCCAATGCCTGATTACAAGACACCCCACCTGAAAACGATCGCTACCCAG
>JABUEV010000458.1 GCA_013314865.1 Bacteroidales bacterium
CATATTTTGCGATATTATCCTGGAGCGCAGCCACCAGTCTTTTGGTATGTTCAGGTGTCAGAATTATTCTTGATTTGACCTGAGCCTTGGGTATTCCCGGCATAATACGGACAAAATCAATAACAAACTCTGAAGAAGAGTGAGTAATTACAGCCAGGTTTGAATAGATTCCCTGTGCTGTCTCTTCATTAAGTTCAATATTGATCTGGTTTGGATTTTTAGGATCTGACATTTTTCGCAATTATTTAATTGATTCTGCTGATTGTGTTTCTGCTTCGACCGGAGATCCGGATATGTTTTCATATTCCTCAAGCGAACCAACTATAATACTGTTGAATTCGCGCTGACCGGTTCCTGCTGGTATCAGATGGCCTACTATCACATTCTCCTTCAGTCCTTCCAGTTTATCCACTTTGCCAAGAATTGCAGCTTCGTTAAGAACTTTTGTGGTCTCCTGGAATGAGGCTGCCGAGAAGAAACTGTTGGTCTGCAGAGCAGCACGTGTTATACCCTGAAGGACCTGACATGAAGTGGCAGGTATTGCGTCTCTTGCTTCGACTGTTCTGAGGTCACGCCGCTTGAGCAATGAGTTCTCATCCCTAAGTTTCCTGGCTGACACGATCATGCCCGGGCGGAGTGTCTGGGAATCACCTGAATCGGTAATTACCTTCTTCCCGTAAATCCAGTCATTCTCATCCATGAACTCAAGCTTGTCAACCACTTGTCTCTCAAGGAACTTGGTATCACCCGGGTCAATAATCTCCACCTTGCGCATCATCTGCCTTACAATGATCTCAAAGTGCTTGTCATTAATTTTCACACCCTGCAGTCGATATACCTCCTGTATCTCATTCACTATATACTCCTGGACTTTAGTGGGTCCCTTGATGGCAAGAATGTCTGAAGGTGTAATGGCTCCGTCAGAAAGAGGCACTCCGGCCTTTACATAGTCATTTTCCTGTACAAGTATCTGTTTTGAAAGAGGTACCAGGTATTTTTTGATTTCGCCTGTTTTTGACTTAATGGTTATTTCTCTGTTACCTCTCTTAATTTTCCCGAAGGAGACTTCACCGTCTATTTCAGACACAATGGCAGGGTTTGAAGGGTTGCGTGCCTCAAACAATTCCGTAACGCGCGGAAGACCACCAGTGATGTCACCGGATTTCCCGACAGCTCTTGGAATTTTTGCAAGCACATCTCCAGCTTCAGCCATCTTTCCTGAATCGAAGACCAGGTGTGACCCTACCGGGAGATTGTACATTCTCAGTTCCTCTCCTTCAGGGGATAAAATCCTTACAGCCGGGTTCTTTGTCTTATCCCTGCTTTCAATGATAACCTTTTCCTTGAAACCTGTCTGTTCATCTGATTCTTCACGGAATGTAACTCCTTCAATAAGGAAATCATATGCAATCTTACCGCTCACTTCAGCAATTATGACAGCATTGAAGGGGTCCCATTCACAGATAAGCTTGCCTTTTTCAATTTCCTGTCCCGATTTGATATAAAGTTTAGAACCATAAGGTATTGTATGCGTTGTCAGGGCGATTTTGGTTTTCTTGTCGACAATTCTCATTTCCCCCAAACGGCCTATGACAATTTCAATTTCACCTTTATCAGGATCTTTTCTTGTAACTGATCTGAGCTCATCTATTTCGACAATTCCGCTGTACCGTGCAACAAGTCTCGATTCTGTTGTAATATTTGAAGCTGTACCACCAACGTGGAATGTTCTCAGGGTAAGCTGGGTACCGGGCTCGCCGATACTCTGGGCTGCGATAACACCCACTGCTTCACCTTTCTGAACCATCTGCCCTGTAGCAAGGTTACGGCCGTAGCATTTTGCACAGACTCCCTTCTTTGATTCACAAGTAAGAACCGAACGTATCTCAACCTGTTCGATAGGTGAGTCTTCAATTTTTTTAGCCAGTTCTTCGGTCAGTTCCTGACCTGCTTCAACAATAAGTTCTCCTGTCAGAGGATGGTAAACATCATGAACCGTGGTTCGTCCAAGTATTCTCTCGTAAAGAGACTCGACAACCTCCTCGTTTTTCTTTATTGCTGTTGCAACCAGTCCGCGCAGTGTACCGCAGTCTTCTTCGGTTATGATTACATCCTGAGAAACATCCACCAGTCGTCTTGTCAGGTATCCTGCGTCTGCCGTTTTCAAAGCTGTGTCTGCAAGACCCTTACGGGCACCGTGAGTTGAAATAAAGTATTCGAGAACCGAAAGTCCCTCCTTAAAGTTTGAAAGAATAGGGTTCTCAATGATTTCAGAACCGGTTGCTCCAGATTTCTGAGGTTTTGCCATCAGACCTCTCATACCTGAAAGCTGACGGATCTGTTCCTTTGAGCCCCTTGCCCCGGAGTCAAGCATCATGTAAACCGAATTAAAGCCCTGCTTATCGGCAGAGAGCTGTTTCATAAGCGACTGCGTCAGCCTGGCATTGACATGGGTCCAGATATCAATGATCTGGTTATATCTTTCATTATTGGTAATGAATCCCATGCTGTAGTTGTACATCACCTCGTCTACCTGTTCGTAGCCTTCCGCTACAAATTTTGCCTTTTCCTCGGGAATGATGACATCGTCAAGGTTAAATGAGAGACCACCCCTGAAAGCTGACTGGAACCCAAGGTTCTTAATGGCGTCAAGGAATTCGGCAGTTTTTGCAGTTCCGGAAAGTTTTAGAACATTGCCGATAATATCACGCAGTGATTTTTTTGTAAGCACTTCGTTGATGAATCCCACTTCGGCAGGCACATACTGGTTAAAAATTACCCTCCCTACAGTAGTTTCTATTAAGTGATTGACCAT
Source organism: Bacteroidales bacterium (assembly GCA_013314865.1). Taxonomy (GTDB): domain Bacteria; phylum Bacteroidota; class Bacteroidia; order Bacteroidales; family VadinHA17; genus LD21. The sequence goes on from JABUEV010000458.1 coordinate 2,816, forward strand.
CTGGCCGTCAATCCTGTCATTAACCTTTACTTTAATAAATGCATGCAGGTCAACCTTTCCTTCATTATATGCTATT
>JABUEV010000459.1 GCA_013314865.1 Bacteroidales bacterium
GGCGGCAGAAGTGATGAGCATCATCCTGGGTAAAGCTTCTCACTCTTGTCAGACCATGGAGTTCACCGCTCTGCTCATACCTGTAAACAGTTCCGAATTCTGCCATTCTAACCGGCAGATCCTTGTATGAATGTGGAGTGGCATTGTAAATCTCGCAGTGATGAGGACAATTCATGGGTTTAATCATGAATTGCTCCCCCTCCTGCGGGGTTGACATCGGCTGAAAAGAATCCTTGCCATATTTTTCATAATGTCCTGAAGTTTTGTACAGGTTAACATTTCCAATATGGGGTGTTGAAACAAGCTGATATCCTCTTTTTTTCAGCACTTTTGTCATAAAATTGATGAGATTCTGTCTTAATTCAGCTCCCCTTGGCATCCATAAAGGCAACCCCATTCCTACGGCAGGAGAAAATGTAAATAATTCCAGTTCTTTCCCTATGCGTCTGTGATCTCGTTTCTTCGCTTCTTCAAGAAATGCAAGATATTCATCCAGCATTTTCTGCTTTGGGTATGTGATTCCGTAAATTCTTGTCAGCATTTTCCGTTTTTCATCACCCCTCCAGTAGGCTCCGGCAAGACTCAGTATCTTAATTGCCCTGATAGGTTCGGTGGATGGTAAATGAGGTCCGCGGCACAGATCAGTAAAATTTCCCTGGGTATACAGTGTTATGGTTGCGTCTTCCAGTTCACTGATCAGCTCTGTCTTATATTCATCACCTTTCGATGTGAAAAAATCCATAGCCTCTTTTTTGCTGACTTCCTTCCTGAAGAACTTAAGATTTTTTGATGCCAGCTCCTTCATTTTTTTCTCAATCAGGGGAAGATCTGCGTCGGTTATAACCCTGTTGTCACCCGGATCGACGTCATAGTAGAATCCATTTTCTACAGCAGGTCCAATTCCAAATTTAATCCCCGGAAACAGAGATTCAAGTGCCTCAGCCATCAGGTGCGCTGATGAATGCCAGAAAGCATGCCTTGCCTGTTCATCATCCCACTTATGAAGCTTTATGGATGCATCAGAGTTTATAGGCCTGGTAAGATCCACTACATCGCTGTTCACTGTGGCAGCGTATACTTCTCCTGCAAGACGAGGACTAATATCCATCGCAATTTCCAGAGCTGTGATACCTTTTTGGTACTCTTTCACTGAACCGTCGGGAAAGGTTATCCTGATCATAAAATGAAGTCATTTTTATTGGAGTGCAAAGATAGTTATTATTTTATTAATTGATCTGGTTGCTTTTTTTTATGGTCAGGCCGGCATCTTCAGGATGCCGGTTCTGAAAAAATTTTTCAGCCGGTGCATCAAATTGCATTAATTTCCTACTTTATAACAGTGGCACATTATTTGGAATATTATTTCAGAACCATTAATTCTTAAGACAATGAAAAGATTCTTATACATCCTCCTGGTTCTTCCTTTCATTCTTTATTCATGTGAAATGGCTCCCAGAGCCTATTTCATGGCCGCCCCCGGTGATCCGGTAGTGGGAGAGGAGGTACTGTTCACAAATGAATCGGAAAATGCCGTGAGCTTTGAGTGGGATTTCGGAGACGGATATGTTTCAAATGAAGTGCATCCTTCACATATCTACAATTCATCAGGTTCATTTGAGGTCAGTCTTACTGCATGGACAAGAAATGGCTTGTCAGATAAGGCTTATCTGACCATAGATGTTAAGATCCCGACTCTTCTGGAAGTAGAAGTTCTCGAATACTATGAACAATACCCTGTAAGTAACGCAAGTGTAATATTGTACCGCACACTTGCCGATTGGGACAAGGAGACCAATAGGGTAATAGAAGGCTATACCGATAAAGATGGATTTGTAGTATTCTCAGGCCTGGATAATATTGTCTATTACGCTGATGTCTGGGAAACAAGTCACGATAACTACACCCTGCGCAATGAAGATGTCGGGTTTATAAGAACTCCTGAAATAATGCCAAACAAGATAAACAGGTTTGTTGCTTATGTCGACAAAGCTGACCATGGCAAAGGAATCGCACGAAGAGAAAACAGCTATGTAATCAGAAAACTTGTACGAAAAGCTGATTTAGGCATTCAGCCTGAGACATCAGACTTGCCGGAGAACTGGAAAGAGATGCTTGAAAAAAGTGTAAGAGTAAAAAGGTAATAATAACTTATTCGATGGTCATGTCCATCTGAGTCCTGATATATGAAGTCCCTTTTTTGTCCCAGACTTTCATATCGCAGTGCATCGGATTATTGAATTCTGAGCCTGTAATTCTGAAATTGGCAGAAACTCTTTCCGCCAGATCAGAAGCCGGAATACCCGATTGAGTGTAATCAGAAAGGAGGTCTTCCTTGCTTAAAATAATGTTCCCCTTTGAATCTGATCCGGTGATTGCCAGTCCGGGGAACACAAGTCCATCTTCTTCTTTAAACCCTCTCAGACCTTCAATAATAATATAGACATTGTCATTAAACTTTATCTTGTTGTCTGTTATCACTTTATCACTGCCCTGTGAAAAAATGTAAGCTTCCTCGTATGACACACCGTTAGCTTCAACATTGATAAGATCGTTGACTTTGACCTTGAAGTCAAATTCTGAGTTTAATTTTCCCTCACCTTTTTTATCCCAGATAAAAACTTTCATTTTGTATTCTCCGCCTGATTTTATTGGTGCGGCTACAGTAAGGTCGGCTGAGAGGAGAAGTGGCGAATAACTGATTCCGTCCGGATACTTCTCAATAAGGTCAGCTGTATTCATCAGGGTATCACCAGCCTGATCAAGAACTATCATTTTCATGCCGGGAAATACACTGCCGTTTTCCTTTGTCAGTCCAGTCACATCGCTGAAATTCAGAAAAAATGTTTCACCGTAGATGAAATCATTTCTTGTTG
>JABUEV010000460.1 GCA_013314865.1 Bacteroidales bacterium
GACACATCAACAGAGATGAACTGATTCAGTCAATGCCTGAATTTGATTCAGCAACCGCCTCTCTTGAAAAGATGCGCACACAGTTTGTCAATGAGCTCGAATTGCTCCAGGTCGAATTCAATAATAAGTATGAGACCTACCTTAAAGAAATGAAGAATTATACTGACCTTGTTCGTCAGACGAGGGAACAGGAACTTGCAGATTTTCAAACAAGAATGCAGACATTCCAGAACAACGCTTCAACCAAACTGCAGGAACAGCAGGTGGCGCTTTTCACTCCTATTACAGAGAAAGCTGATAAGGCCATAAGCGCTGTGGGAAAGGAAAACGGCTTCATTTATATTTTTAATACGTCAGGAGGACAGATAGCTTACCTTGATGAGTCTAAAAGCACAAATATTCTGCCGTTGGCTAAGGCCAAGCTTGGATTAAAATAAATCTATCATTTTCAGAATACTGACCATCCGCCGGGATGGTCATTTTTTTTAACTCAATCAATGAAAAACAGGCCAATAGGAATATTCGATTCGGGAGTGGGCGGGCTTACAGTGGCTCACGCAATAAAACAGATACTCCCGGGAGAAAGCATGATTTATTTCGGAGACACTGCCCACCTGCCTTATGGCGACAAATCTGAAGAACTCATAAAATTTTATTCGGGAAAGATTACGGAATTTCTTTTGAGCTATAATTCTAAAATTATTCTTATTGCATGTAATTCAGCCTCAGCTTCTGCTTATGAGACATTGAGGGAAGAGTATAAGGAAAAGGTAATCATGATAGATGTGATTGACCCTGTAGTGGATTATCTTGCAAAAAGGAAATTTAAGAAGTTAGGAATTATAGGAACTAAAAGAACTATAAGTTCCGGAACATATGAACAAAAAATTAAGGAGAAATCTCCGGGAACAGACGTTATTTCCCTCGCTACTCCTTTACTTGTCCCGATGATTGAAGAGGGATTTATTTATGATGATATCAGCAATGCAATAATAAGGACATATCTTTCCAACCCCTCATTCTCAGGAATTGAAGCCCTGGTGCTGGCATGCACGCATTATCCTCTTATAAAAAACCAGATAAGGAAATTCTTCGATTTCAAGGTGGAAGTGATTGATTCTTCGGCAACTGTCTCTGCCATGCTGAAAAATATTCTCGAGAAAAATAACCTTTTAAATGACACCGGGACAGCAAAGGACCTGTTTTTTGTTTCTGATTATACTCCTTATTTTGAAAAAATCGCCGGAATGTTTTTTGAAGGAAACATAAACCTCACACGGGCTGATTTATGGAGTTGAAACCTGCCGGTGAAATACATGACTAAAATCATGCATAATTTATAATAATTATGTGATTTTTAGTCTATTATTAACTTAATTTTGTACTCACATTCTTCATATAATTTGTGTCTGTTTATATAAATAATAGATTATTACTTATCTGATATGCGGAAGCGATCTAAAGCTATTGTAAAGGAAGAAGTCGTTATTAGGTTTTCAGGAGACTCAGGTGACGGGATGCAGCTCACGGGTACTCTTTTTTCTGATACCGCTGCATTGTACGGAAATGACCTTTCAACTTTTCCTGATTATCCTGCAGAAATACGTGCCCCGCAAGGCACTGTAGGCGGTGTCTCAGGATTCCAGGTTCACCTTGGACATTCTGAGATACATACTCCAGGTGATTATGCCGATGTGCTGGTTGCAATGAACCCGGCTGCCATAAAGGCAAATGCAAAATGGATCAAAAAAGGCGGTACCATTATTTATGACAAGGATAATTTCTCTGATAAAAATATTGAAAAAGCCGGTTACCTGAAGGATCCAATAGCTGAGGAAAAACTTGAGGATTATAACATTATTGCAGCGCCTATAACGTCAATGGTCAAGGAAGCTCTAAAAGATTTCGGTCTTGACCCCAAAGCTGTTCTGAGAACAAAAAACATGTTTGCACTTGGGATGGTTTATTGGCTCTTTGACCGGAAACTTTCGTATACCGAGCAGTATTTCGAGAAGAAATTCAGCAAACGTCCAGAAATTGCTGAAGCCAATAAAATAGCTCTCAGGGCAGGATATTATTATGCCGAGACCATTGAAGCACTAAATCCGGTAATAAAAATTGAGCCTGCTCCGATTGCGAAGGGAGTATACAGGAATATCAACGGGAACACTGCCACAGCATGGGGTTTAATTGCAGCAGCAGAAAAGGCAAATCTGAAGTTATTTATCGGCTCTTATCCCATAACACCGGCAACTGGTATTCTTGAAGAGATGGCGGCCAGGAAAGATCTCGGGGTTATCAGCTTTCAGGCTGAAGATGAAATAGCAGGCATTTGCACCGCTCTCGGGGCAAGTTTTGCAGGATGCCTGGCAGTAACCTCAACCTCGGGCCCGGGTCTGGCACTTAAATCGGAAGCCATAGGCCTCGCGGTTATGACTGAGCTTCCTCTTGTGATAGTGGATGTTCAGAGAGGAGGACCTTCCACAGGTCTTCCAACCAAAACAGAACAGGCTGATCTGATGCAGGCTCTTTATGGACGTAACGGAGAGTGTCCGGTGGTAGTGATTGCTGCAAGCTCACCTTCCGACTGTTTTAAATTCGCTTACGAGTCAGCAAAAATTGCACTCGAACATATGACTCCGGTACTGCTTCTTACGGATGGTTTTATTGCAAATGGTTCAGAGCCCTGGAAGATTCCTTCCATGAGGGAACTTCCGGAGATAAAACCACCCTTTGCATCACCTGATGATATTCCGTTTTTGCCTTACAGGAGGGATGACGAAAAACATACCCGTTTCTGGGCTATTCCGGGAACCAAAGGCCTCGAACACAGGATTGGTGGTCTTGAAAAAACAGTGAAGGGAACTGTT
>JABUEV010000461.1 GCA_013314865.1 Bacteroidales bacterium
TTTGCAACTATTACAAGCTGATTAACTGCAGTAGCCGTCTCTTTCTGGGCATTGACTGTAATTCCTGCAGAAGCAAAAATCAGCATTATCAGAATAAAGGTCTTTTTCATGGTTGTATTGTTTTGGTTAATATAATCTCTGTTATGATTTTCTCATCAGTCTGGCCGACCGACAATTAAAATACGTTAAAGCCATTCAAAGTATAATACCGGGCTCAGGTCAGTTCTTTTTCAATAAAAGATCCCAGCTTCTTATAATTATCATAAAGCTGGTTATATTTTTCAGCCCTGGATCTGTCGGGGTGGTAAACTTTCTCAAATCCGCCTCCCATTGCTTTCTGGGCCGCCGGTATATTCTTGTGAATTCCGGCAACGACAGAAGCTGCCATCGCTGAGCCGAGTGCGCATGTCTGGTCGGAGGCTGCGACTCTTATCGGCATATTAAGCACGTCTGCCACAGTCTGCATTACAAAAGGATTCTTTTTAGCCACTCCTCCTATTGCTATTACCCCGTTAATTTTTACACCTTCTGAAATGAAACGTTCATTTATCATTCTTGATCCAAAGGCTGTGGCTTCGACCAGTGCTTTGAATATTCTTGGAGCATCCGAGCCAAGTGTAAGACCTGTTATAGCTCCTTTAAGGGCCTGGTTTGCAAAAGGTGTTCTTCTTCCGTTAAGCCAGTCGAGTGCCAGCAATGCAGTGTCATTCACAGGCAGGCTTTCAGCTTTAAGGCTAAGCTCAGGAATTATTTTTTCAGAGGTCTCCTGAAGGATTCTGTTTCTTATTTCATTGTCGATCCAGGTCAGGCCAGAAATTATTTCCTCCACAGGCCATGAAAGCAGTTTTCCGAACCAGGCATATACATCTCCGAAGGCCGACTGACCTGACTCCAGTCCAAGCATGCCGGGGATTATTGAGCCGTCAACCTGACCGCATATTCCAGCCACAAGCTTATCACCGGCTTCATTCATGGGGGCGACCATCATATCACAGGTAGAGGTTCCCATCACCTTTACAAGCTGGTAAGGTTCTATTTCACCTCCGACAGCTCCCAGGTGAGCATCAAAAGCTCCGGTTCCGACTTTTACCTCAGTAGATAGTCCGAGCCTTACTGCCCAATCTTTCGACAGGTTTCCGGCTTCCACGTCACATGTAAATGTATCACGGTAGAGTCTTTTTCTCAGGTCAGCCAGCGACGGATCAAGTCTGGCAAGAAAGGTTTCAGAGGGCAAACCCTTGAAATCTTCATGCCACATTGCCTTATGGCCTGCTGCACATCTGCTTCTCTTTATCCTGAGCGGATCGGTTTCTCCTGTAAGCAAAGCAGGAATCCAGTCACAGTGTTCAACCCACGACCAGGCGTTATCCCTGATTTTCCTGTTTCTTCTGATTATGTGAAGAATTTTTGCCCAGAACCATTCCGATGAATAGACTCCTCCTTCATACATTGTATAGTCCACACCGCCCCACGATTTTGCCAGTTCGTTTATTTCAGCAGCCTCCTCAACGGCAGTATGATCCTTCCAAAGGATAAACATCGCATCAGGATCATTCTCAAACTCTTTCCGGAGCGACAAGGGAGTTCCGTCCCTGTCCACTGCCACGGGAGTGGAACCGGTAGTGTCAACAGTAATTGCGGCAATATTATTTCTGATTGAATCAGGAAGACCATTCAGAGCACCTTTAACACTAAACTCAAGGCCTTCCGTATAGTCGAGCGGATGTTGCCTGAACTGGTTGACAGACGGATCACAATAAAGACCTTTCTTCCATCTTGGAAATTCAAATACAGATGAGCCTGCTATTTCTCCATTAACGGTATTGACAATTACCGATCTTACAGAATCGGTACCATAATCGATACCAATTACGTATTTATCTGACATATTTTAAGAATTTAGTTATTTCTTCTGGCCGTAATAAGCTCCTTTGCCATGCTTCCGCCTGTAATGCTTCTCAATCAGTACACGGTCCACAGATTCCTTCTGCCCGAGGAGAACAGTGTAAAAAGCGATCCTTGCTATTTCTTCAAGTGCGACGGCATTATAAACAGCTTCTTCAACATCAATGCCCCATGCAAAAGGGCCGTGGCAGTTGACCAGAACCGAAGGAACAGCCATCGGATCTGTGTTGCCAAGTCTTTCAACTATAACTTTTCCTGTGTTCAGTTCATAGTTCTTTTTTATCTCCTCTTCGGTCAGTTTTCGTGTGCATGGCACTTCCCCATAGTAATGATCAGCATGTGTTGTGCCAAGTGCAGGTATATTCTTGCCAGCCTGCGCCCATGCCGTAGCAAAGGCAGAATGAGTATGAACAATTCCTCCAATAGACGCGTAGCTGGCGTAAAGAAAAAGGTGTGTGGGCGTATCAGTCGAAGGTTTTCTGTTTCCTTCCACTACTTTGCCGTCCATGTCAATCACTACCATGTCGGAAGGAGTCATCAGATCATATTTTACTCCTGATGGTTTGATGACTATCAGTCCTGTCTCCGGATCCTTGCCGCTTGCATTACCCCAGGTATGCACAACCAGTCCGTTTTCTACAAGATCTATGTTTGCCCTGAAAACAGCTTCCTTTAATTCTTTAAGCATTTCTTATCTATTAATTCCTGTAATAGTTTACTTTACATCAAGATTAAAATAGAAACCTTTTTTCCTGAAAAGACGGTAGTTTTCCCGGTTAAACCTGTAATAATAAGCACCCTTTTTGGACGTTTCCTTCTCTTTTTCATCCAGTTTTTCAAGGATGTTCATTGACAATATTTTCTTTCTGAAATTCCTTTTATCCACAGGTTGCTGATAGATTGCCTCGTACAGTTCCTGAAGCTGGACAAGAGTGAATTTCTCCGGCAGGAGTTCGAAGCCT
>JABUEV010000462.1 GCA_013314865.1 Bacteroidales bacterium
CCCTTTCATTCTCCTCATCGAGCCGGTGTCCTATATTTTCAAGAATAGTGACAGTATCCGAAAAATCAACGGGATTCTGGCCAAGTTCAAGCAGGCTTTTGAAAACCTCCTCGACATTGGTAAGGTTAAAATTCCCGGCAAGTACAAGGTTCCTTGATCTCCAGTTGTTTTCCCTGCTGACCGGGTGAACCGATTCAATACTGTAATTTCCGTATGTTCCGTACCGCAGATGTCCTAGATACACATCGCATATAAACGGCATATATCCTTTAATAAAAGCCGGATCTTTGAATTTATTTTCTGAGAGTTTTTTTACATTTTCAATATCCCTGTAAATATTTCCGAATATTTCCTTAATCGGGTCAGGTTTGTTTGAGCGTTGTCTGAAAATATATTTGTTTCCCGGTCTGGTGTTAATTTTAATTCCGGCGATTCCTGCCCCGTCCTGTCCGCGGTTGTGCTGTTTTTCCATCATCAGGTACAGCTTCTGCAACCCGTAATCCCACGAGCCGTATTTTTCAAAATAGTATTCCAGCGGCTTTCGCAATCTGAGCAGTGCAATGCCGCATTCATGTTTTATAGTGTCGCTCATTTTAGTATTTATTCAGGTCGGGGAAATTGATGATATCCGGTACGAAATGAGCATCGGGGAACTCCTTCCTGATTAGAATAAGGTATTTTGTCCCTTCAGTTTTGGTTCTGAAGTCACCAACCCGTATTTTATAATAACCAGGCTGTTCAAAGGATGCGTATGAAACAATATCAGGAAACTTGCTTATAAATAAAGCTCTGACACGTGCCGACTCCTCCCTGGCATCTCTTGCAGAGCTGTTGAAAATCTGAATTCTGTAACCTTCAATTCCGTTCATTCGTGAGTTATAAAGGATATACCGGTACAGGAGGGAATCAATTCCGGGATCTTCCTTAATATTCAGTCGTCCAACATTTCCAGTTTTGTCAGTTCTGGTCAGCAATCCGGCCGTATTCACAAAGATCTGGGCTTTGCCGGAGATGACCGGAAACATCAGGAGAAAGAAAAATATGGGAACTATTCTTTGCATAAAATTTTTCGCAATACGAGGGCATGTTCCGCCAGCCGGAATAATGACCACCGGTTATTCCATTTGTTCTGCAAGTTCGTCGGTAATTTCAAGGTTATGATAGACGTTCTGCACATCATCATCGTCCTCAAGAAACTCTACAAACCGGAGTACTTTTTTGGCCGATTCGACATCAAGCCTTCTGGGATTTACCGGAACTCTTTTAAGTCCTGCCTCTTCTGGCTGTATCCCCATTTCTCCAAGTTTCTTGTTCACACTGCCAAAATCCTCCATGGCGCATGTGATTGTATAAGTTTCATCATCTGAATCAATATCCTGAGCACCTGCATCAATAAGTTCAAGTTCCATTTCTTCAGGTGACGAGACATCTTCTTTTCTAATTGTAAAGACTCCCTTTCTTTCAAATTCAGCGCTTAATGAGCCGTTAGTTCCCAGCTTGCCTCCGTGTTTATTGAAAGCTGACCTGATTGTTGCCACAGTACGGTTATTGTTATCGGTAAGGCATTCAACAAAAACGGCAATACCTCCCGGAGCATATCCCTCAAAAGTAGTGCCAACATAACTGTCAGCGTCGGCACCTACTGCCTTCTTGATTGCACGCTCTATATTATCCTTGGGCATGTTCGCCCCTTTTGCATTCTGAACCGCCAGCCTCAGCCTCGGGTTAAGTTCAGGATCACTCCCCCCTTCCTTAGCGGCAATCATTATTTCCTTAATTATCTTAGTGAAAATCTTTCCCCTTTTGGCATCGTTTGCCCCTTTTTTCCTCTTTATGGTTGACCACTTATTATGACCTGACATACTTCTGGTTCTTATTTAACGGTGCAAAATTAAATATTTCTTCAATACATAAACCATTGTTTGTACTTTTGTGTTTGATTAAAAACTCAGAAGATTCAGGGGAAAAACATTTAACCCGAAACTTGAAACGAGAATCGCGAAACCCGTTAATGGATAAGAAAGTATATATTGAGACGTATGGTTGTCAGATGAATGTTGCTGACAGTGAGGTTGTTGTATCTGTTCTTAAGGATCAGGGGTATGATGTGACCGGTAAAATGGATGAGGCTGATCTCATTCTGGTAAATACTTGTTCGATCCGGGAAAATGCTGAACAGCGTATTTGGGGCAGACTTAAGGTTATCGGACAGGTCAAAAGGAAAAACAGGGAAGTGGTCGTAGGTCTTATTGGATGCATGGCAGAAAGACTCAGGGAAAAAATCTCTGAGAGAGAACAGCTGGTGGATATTATAGCCGGACCGGATTCTTACCGTAACCTCCCGGAACTGGTCAATACGGCTGTCTCAGGCCGCAAAGCCATAAACGTGAAGCTTCTGAAAGAGGAGACTTACTCAGACATAGCTCCTCTAAGGTATGACACTAATAATGTAACTGCTTTTGTATCTATCATGAGAGGATGCAACAACATGTGCGCATATTGTGTTGTGCCTTATGTAAGGGGAGCAGAAAGAAGCAGGGATCCGGATTCTATTGTGAAAGAAATAACAGACCTTACCGGTAAAGGCTATCGGGAAGTGACACTGATAGGGCAAAATGTCAACTCTTACCGCTGGCAAAAGGGTGAATCATCAACAGGATTTCCTGAACTTCTTGAGAGAGTCGCACTATTGAATCCTTCTCTCAGAGTAAGATTTTCCACCTCACACCCTAAAGATATATCTGACAAACTTCTACATACAATTTCAAAGCACAGGAACATCTGCCGGCATATCCATTTGCCGGCACAGAGTGGAAGCAACAGGATTCTTAACCTTATGAACAGGGAATATA
>JABUEV010000463.1 GCA_013314865.1 Bacteroidales bacterium
TATCAAAGGAATGTGTTTCAGAAAAATTCCCCAACTGATACTTTTTTACCTTTCTGTCAAAATAAATATGATTAATAGTTCCGTCAGGCGATGAAACCACAACAGAAGGTTCAGGCAATTTGCTAAGCCTGACTGCTGACCCGCTGGCTTTAATAACAGCCTCATCAGGGTTAAGTCTGACATTCCCCTTTCTGTCGAGAAAGTACACAGCATTATCATCAGCAGCAACTATGTAATCTTTGCCTGATACTCTGAAAAATGAGACTTCAGAATTCACAAGGCCGGCTGTTCTGAACTGGTTCCATCCCTTAACCACACTGCCTGATTTATCGTATGAATACAGAATTTTGTCCTCTCCTGCAATCATCAGGCGGTAATCCTTGTTATTATCATAGTCGAACAAAGCGAGAGAATTGGCAGCCGGAGAACGCAGTTTAACCGGATACCTTTCAACATAATTGCCGTTTCTGTCGAGCAGGTGTAGATACGACTTTCCTGAAAAAAGCAATTGATATTTTCCGTTTTTGTAATAGTCAATCATATAAATATTACCCCTAATCCGTTCCTGCAGGGGCACTTTCCAAAGAATCCTGCCAGCAGCATTTATGAGGTAGGCATTGTTGTTCAAATCCTGTACAAAAATTTCCCTGGCACCTGTGTTGTGATTTGTAAAAAAGAATGGTTTGATGCCGGCTACTGTGTCGAGCAGTGTCTCCCATTCCGCAACCGACTCTTCCCTTACTTCTTCCCTAAAGCTGAATGAAAGAGTGTTATACAACATTTCATTGCTTGATGCAAACTGGTATCCAAGTGCCTGTATCTTTTCCAGTGACCCTCTGTTGGATTTGAATCCGGCAATAACATCTTCTGCCAAAATGCCATCGAGATATTCAATTATCCTCCCCGGCACACAATAAAAATAGAACCCTGCCCTGCTGGGCATCGTTTTTTCAAATTCACGGTATGAAATATCGTTCACAAGAGTTTTTCTAAGCAAATTGTCATAAAGAAATCTGGCAACCGTGTTAAATGAATTACCTGCTACCATGAAATTTTCATAGAAGGAATAGAAAGAGTCCTCAAACCCTTCAGCAAGCCCTGGAAAAAGAATAGAATGAAGCTGTCTGGTTCCTGTCCTGTAAACCGGTATCCGCGTCTGGTCATCAGGTTGATAATAAATAATATCTGTCTTTGAATTCAGTCCCTGAACAAGGATTTGCTCGCATTGCACCCTGTTTTTCAGCTGGTAAATCAAAAGCATATTTTCACTAACCGGCCTGTCTTTGATATCCAGCAGGGCCTTTGTCACTTCTCCTCCAATAATAAATGGATTGAGATCCAGGGCTAACTGCTTGTCTGACTCAGTATATTTTCCGCCGTCGTCTAGAACCCGGGGTTTTTCATTATAGATAAAAGTTTTAAACAATACAGTTGTTGCCGGAAGTATCTTAAAAGTTTCAAGTGCCCTGGGCAGGACAGACTTATATTTAAAAAGAGATTCCTGCTCATTGCTGAATTCAGTATAACCGCTTAGTGACATCAGGTTTTCACTCAGATATACATCCCCTCCTGCGCTTCCTGCAAGCAGTCCAAAATTGCCTGACAGAAATTTGTAATTGTCAGAAAACAGCGGTTTGATTACTCCTTCAAGATTTTTAAAAACGATGAACAATTTATCCTGATTCTTTCCTGAAGCTGACAATATTCTTGAGAAAGCATTAAAACTCCTTATGTCATCTCTTTCTTCTGAGACTAAAATTGCCTTGCCTGTTAATTCTTCTGAAGTACTGCATAGCAGAAGGCCCTGAAAGACTGATAAAATAAGTGTGTCTGTTGAACCATTAACAGAATATGGCAGAAGAATCAATTTTTTGTTGTCTGAGGACTTTTCACTTATCTGCCTCACCCCTGCATCATTCAATATTCCTTTTAAATGGCGTATTTTAATTTCTGAGGGAATTGACATAGACAGCAAAGGTTCAAGCCTGCCTTCCTGAGTCGGATAAAATGCAATTATGGATTTGTTTCCGTCGAGTATTCTATTAAAACCGGGCTGTTTAAGCTTTTCAGTAATGAAATCAAGTTTATACTTTAAAGGTCCGAACTCTTTAATTTGGCCTAATTCGCCAAAGATGCCCTTCCCCGAAGTAATGAGATTTAACAGATTCTGAAGTTCGTTTGTTTCTATAATGATAGCTGCTTCTTTTGAGATTGTCTGATAAGGGTCTGAGGAAAACTCCTGCCTGTCTTTCCGGATGAAATAGCCAATAATGGCCAGACCGGCTATTAAAGTTAAAATAATTATATATGCCACTCTTTTCTGCACAACTGCACTATCTGATCTGACAGGTTTAAAATTAGTAATTATGTGACTCTAATCCAAAGGATTTGAAACCGGGATTTAAGGTTAAAGAACGAACTGAACGGCCGGAAAAGCTCTCAATGTTATCGGACATGAATGTTTCCAATTGTTAAATTATTAACAATCAGTTTTTTGCAAGTCTATAATATTTTGGCATATAATTTGAAATCATATTATAGAACTCGCAATCTCCAACATATACTTGATCCTTCAGGGCAGCCAGGTTAAATCCCTGGCTTTTACATTTCAGAATGGTCTGTAACCGATTATGCTTCTGACTTCTCTGATTGTTTTGGATGCACTTTCCCTTGCTTTTGCAGCGCCTTCAGCGACAACTCTGGCCAGATATTCCCTGTCTGATAAAATTTCGTTTATTCTTTCCCTTATGGGTCCTGTCACTTTAATGATATCCTCTGCCAGCTGTTTTTTCATTTCTCCATACCTTATCTCACATTTTGCGTGCTTTTCCATGAAATACT
>JABUEV010000464.1 GCA_013314865.1 Bacteroidales bacterium
TTTAAATGAAACCATTTATACACGATGATTTTCTTCTTGGCAATAAGACAGCTGTAAAACTTTATCATCAGTATGCCGAAAAGTTGCCTGTAATCGATTTTCATTGTCATCTTTCTCCTGCAATGATAGCCGGGAACCGCCGTTTCAGCAACCTGACACGTATATGGCTTGAAGGCGATCATTATAAATGGAGAGCCATGCGGACTAATGGAATAAGTGAGGATTACTGCACAGGTAAGGCTCCTGACAAGGAGAAATTCATGAAATGGGCTGAAACTGTTCCTGCTACAATAGGTAATCCGCTGTATCACTGGACTCATCTTGAGCTTGCAAGATATTTCAATATTTTCGACCTTCTCTCACCATCGACTGCAGACAGGATTTACGAAAAAGCCACTGAAATGCTTAATTCTGAAGGATTCTCAACAAGATCGCTCATAAGAAAGATGAATGTTGAGATAATCTGTACCACTGACGATCCGGTTGATACACTTGAATATCACGATCAGCTTAAAGATACTTTTGAGGTACGCGTACTCCCGGCCTTCAGACCTGACAATGCAATTAAAACAGAAAATCCTGCAAAACTCAGGGATTATGTCGAGAAACTCGGCATGGCTTCGAAAAAAACAATAAAAGACTTCTCTTCGCTTATTGAAGCAATTGATGACCGTCATGGTTTCTTTCATGAAAAAGGATGCAGGTTGTCTGACCACGGCATGGACAGGTTTTATTTCTCACAGTTTACAAGGGCTTCATTGAACAGTATTGTTGACAAAATACTCAAGGGAAAATCTCTTACTGAGGAAGAGTCTGAAAAATACCGGTGCGCTGTGATGCTTGAAGTATGCAGGATGAATCATAAAAGAGGCTGGACACAGCAGTTTCATGTAGGGGCAATGAGAAACAACAACGCACGGATGTTCAGGACCATGGGACCCGACACCGGATGGGACTCGATCGGTGTTCCCCAGGATGCTCTGAAAATGTCAAGGTTCTTAAGCGCCCTGGATGAAACTGATCAGCTTGCCAGAACTATCCTGTACAACCTTAATCCTGCCGACAATGAAGTAATGATAACCATGACCGGTAACTTCAATGACGGGTCATGCCCTGCTAAAGTCCAATATGGCGCCGCATGGTGGTTCCTTGACCAGAAAGCCGGCATGGAAAAACATCTTAAAGATCTTTCGTCTCTCGGACTTCTAAGAAGATTTGTAGGCATGGTTACAGAT
This sequence comes from Bacteroidales bacterium, assembly GCA_013314865.1. Classification (GTDB taxonomy): domain Bacteria; phylum Bacteroidota; class Bacteroidia; order Bacteroidales; family VadinHA17; genus LD21. The sequence goes on from JABUEV010000464.1 coordinate 1,236, forward strand.
TCGCGCAGTTTTCTCTCATATCCACGACATGAATATTTCAGAAGACTGGCCTGCAATTTCATAGGAGAGGAAATCGAAAAAGGACTGATACCGGATGAAGAAGAACTTATAAAACCATTGATCGAAGGCATTTCATACGAAAATGCAAAAGAGTACTTTAACTTTTACTAAGCTTACATTATAAACCGAATATTTACTTATGGATGAATTTAACCTCAGGGACAAAGTTGCCGTAATAACAGGCGGTGCAGGTCTGATATGTTCTGAGATGGCAAGGGCACTTGCCAGGCACGGTGTAAAGACGGGTATAATTGATCTTAATGAGGAAGCGGCAGTGAAAACTGCTGATGAAATTGAGAAAACCTTTGGTGTACAATCCCTCGGTATATCAGCAAATGTTCTAGACAAATCATCACTCGAAAATGCAAGGAGAATGATAATTGAAAAGCTGGGATTGACAGATATACTTGTCAACGGGGCAGGAGGCAATTCCCCTTCAGCCACTACAAAGGTTGAGAAGATGGATCCTGTAACGGACAAAACGGAAGATACTTTCTTTGGTCTTCAGACAGAAGGCTTTGACAGGGTGTTTGACCTGAACTTCAAAGGCACCCTGTTGCCTACCATGGTTTTTGCAGCTGATATGGTAAAAAGAGGATCCGGAAATATCATAAATATTTCCTCAATGAACTCCTACCGTCCGCTGACAAAGATTGCAGCATATTCCGCTGCAAAAGCTGCTGTTAATAATTTCACACAATGGCTTGCGGTTCATTTTTCAAAAACAGGTGTCAGGGTTAATGCCATTGCCCCGGGCTTTCTGCTGACAAACCAGAACAGATTTCTGCTAGTGGATGAAAAAACAGGAGAATTGACACAGAGGGCAAAAAAAATCATCAACAGCACCCCTATGGAACGCTTTGGAACTCCCGATGAGCTTACCGGTACATTACTCTATCTGGTATCAGACATGTCGAAATTTGTGACAGGTGTCGTAATTCCAGTTGACGGCGGTTTCAGTGCATACAGCGGTGTATGACAGTTTAAAGGCAGAAGGCTGCTGGCTGAAGGAAAATAAGTAAATGACTTTTCAAAACAGACATAAATGATATATTATCAGGCAGGTTCCGAGGATATGGTCATAGGACCCAATGACCTTGAATATGGCATATATTCTGCTTTGGTTAAGATCGGTAAGAAGAAAAAAGTACTGGTCATTCCGCCTGACTTTACTCGCTTCCATTCAAAAGCAGGGGATATAACTACTCTGATATATAAATATTACAAGGAAAACCTGAGTGATATCCTGCCTGCACTAGGAACACATTCTCCAATGACAGATGCTCAGATTACTGAGATGTTCAGGGATGTGCCAAAAGATTTATTTCGGGTGCACGACTGGCGTAATGACGTTATGACTGTAGGAACTGTGCCCGGAGAATTCGTGTCTGAAATAACTGAAGGAGCTCTTGACTATTACTGGCCTGCACAATTAAATAAAATTGTGATAAAGGGAGGATACGACCTAATTCTGTCGGTCGGACAGGTAGTTCCGCATGAAGTGGCAGGTATGGCAAATTATAACAA
>JABUEV010000465.1 GCA_013314865.1 Bacteroidales bacterium
CTGATGGTTCCGGCACTCTGAAAGGTGTCACGGATTTTGAGGAGTACAAAAATCAGTTTATAGGGACGATGCGCACATACGACCTGGATGTAACGGATCTTGTAAAAACGGGAAGCGTAAAAAACAATGTCAAAGTAAAGGTCACAAAACCCGTTTACCGCGATGACCTGACATACTACTGGGTCGACTGGAACCCCAAACCTGCAGACGCAATGATGGGTCTGACCGGCGAAGTTTTTCTGCATTCCACCGGAAGTGCAAGACTTGCAAATCCCGCCGTTGTCTCAAAGGTAACAGTCGATCATTCAACTGCCCGTTTGAATTTATATGTTGACGTGAGCAACTTCACTGAGGAGGGGGTGAGCGGATCACTCACCGCTGTGATCAGGGACCCGGAAGGGAACGTAGTTGCGACAATCACAAAAGAACCTGTAAGCGTTCCTTCAGGTGCATACAACAATGAGATTGAATTAAGAGCCTCAGACTTTACCGGATTGAACATTGAAAATCCGCGACTCTGGTGGCCGCATCTCTCCGGTGAGCAACCGCTGTACACTGTTGATTATGAATTCACAGCTGACGGTATTGTCAGTGACAGACTTCATCACCGGTTCGGCATACGGGAAATAAGCGCCGAAGTGAATGTGTCGCCGTATGCCAACAATAATTCCGACTCGATATCGGCATCACACCTGGCGAACATGCTGCAGATATACGTCAATCACAGGCCTGTGTTGCTGAAAGGCGGAGGTTATTGTGCATCGGATCTGTTCCTTCGCCATAACCGTGAAACCAACAGGGCAGTGGTGGAATACATAAAATACATGGGAATGAACATGATTCGTGATGAAGGCAAATTCTTCGACAACAACCTGCTTGATCTGATGGATGAAAACGGGATACTGCTCATGACGGGCTGGTGCTGCTGCGACCGCTGGCAGAGCCCCGGCGAGTTCTCCAAAGCTGAGCGTTTCGTGGCTTTTGAATCATTATATGCCCAGTTGAGGAATGCCAGGCAGCACCCGTGCATGTTTCTCTGGTTCAATGGAAGCGACGACCCTCCAAGCATTAAAGCCCAGGGTGTGAATGGTCAGAATGTCGAGCAGAAATACTTTGAGATAGAAGCAAACCTGCGTTGGCTCGAGATCGGTGCAAATTGCAACAGTGGCTCTGCCAAGATCGCCACCCTGACCGGGGTTACGGGAGGCATGCATATGGATGCCACATACGACAGTCAGACGCCCACATGGTATTACTCCGACCCCAGGGGTTTGTATGGATTCATCTCCGAGGGCGGAGGGGGAGGGAGCATCCCCGTTCAGGAAACCATGCGCAGGATACTTCCTGAATCTAATCTTTGGCCGTACAACTCCGCAGAGAATTACAATCTGTGGAACTATCATGTCTGCAGGGGCAGCTTCAACAACCTTGGCCAGCATGTTTTGTTCATTGACGGATCATACGGAGCCTCTGCCACATTTGATGAATTCATTGCACGTGCCCAGATCTTTCAATATGATCTGCAGAGGGCCCAGTATGAAGCTTTGAATTCAAACAGGTACCGGAACACAAGCGGTTTTATAAACTGGATGCTCAACAATGCATGGCCCATTATGTTCTGGAACCAGTTTGACTATTACATGAATCCGAATGGCACCACATACGGTGCAAGGAAAGGCAATGAACCCGTCCATATAATGTACAACATGTACCGGAAGTGCGTCAATGTTGTCAATAATACATTTGCAGAATACCCGCGAGCTGTGGCCACGATGGATGTTTATGACATCTGGGGAAACCGGATCAGCAACACACTTGAAAAAACAATAGATATCCGGGCTGACGGCGCACCCTCTGCAGTTGATTATGCAGTTTCGGGAAAAAACAGGTTATCCCCCAGGACAATAGGTCTGGTAAAGGATGAAAACAATTCCTATGAACCTTACCGGATCAACTATTTCGGAAAGATAACGGAAGCTTATGGAGTTACTGAAATATGGGATTACGATGATATACAGGCTTCATTAAACGCTCCGCCTTCGGATGTGTATTTCATACGGCTGGAACTGAGGTCTGCGGATGGCAGGGTGCTCAGCCTGAACTCCTATGCCGAGCCATTGCGAAATGATGTGGCAGGAGCAAGCCACTCGTGGAACCGGTCAGGCACTTACCAGGCGCCTGACATGACCCTGCTGAATCAGCTTCCCCATGTGGATCTGGAAGTTACGCAGATGGCATTCAAAAAAGTGTCCGGAAAGAACATACTGACCTGCAGGGTAAGCAATCCGACTGACAATATCGCATATGCTGTTGAACTAAGGGCATACACAGGCAGCGACCGCAGGACTCTTGTGGCTCCTGTCATCTATGACGATAATCTGTTTACCCTTTTCCCGGGTGAGAGCCGCGACATCGATATTTCGTATAACCGGTCGGATCTGTCAGGGAAAGCCTTTGTCGCTGTCAGCTGTTACAACAACGTGATCAACGGGAAAGACTCCAGAGCTGCAACTAGCATCTACACAAATGTACCACAGGGTGGATCCAATAACATAGCCCGCGGCAAAACAGTGTCAGGAGGCACTGATCCTCTCAACGCCACGGACGTAACACCGGGCGGTCAGGCAAATGCCATTGAAGGCAGGACTTTCATTGACTCCGACATGAATACCTTTGCCACGCTTTCGCCGGAACAGGGAGCCTTTGTAGTGGACCTCGACAGTGTAAGGAGTTTCGACCGGATAATGCTGCGCTGGAACCGTATGAACAATCTGCGGGGCCGGCCTGATCATGTCAGGATTGAGGTAAGCAATGACAATG
>JABUEV010000466.1 GCA_013314865.1 Bacteroidales bacterium
TAATTACTGCTGATAGGAGGGATGATAGCTTCTGAAAAATTTGCACAGTACGCAGAATATGCTCTTCAGGGAATGCAGCTGCTGTTTCTGAAATTCAGCCGGGATGATGAAAGGGAGGCAGACCGCCTTGGAGTGGAATACTCTTCAAAAATTCATTATGACGCTCATAAAATGGCAGATTTCTTTAAAGTCCTCCAGAAAATGAGCCTCTCAGAATCACAGGGGGGTGTTCCGACATTCCTTTCCACACACCCCGATCCGGGCGACCGGTATAATTCTGTAAATCAGAAAGCAACTGAGTGGCAGAATACATTGCAGTACAGCGACTGGAAGATAAACCAGGAATCTTATCTTCAGATGATTGACGGTATAGTTTATGGAGAAGACCCCCGCCAGGGTTATGTCGAAGGAAATACATTCTATCATCCTGAAATGAAATTCAGATTTTCCTACCCGGCCGGATGGCAGCTTGAAAACCAGCCGACACAGGTTGTTATGGCACCCCAGGACGGCACAGCCCTGATTGTCTTTACTCTTGCATCAGGACAGTCGCTCGAAGCTGCTGCCCAGAGCACTATCGACCAGCTTGGACTTACTCTTCAGGAAAGTAAAAGAACTACCGTGAACGGAATGCCTGCACTGGCTACTGTATGCAAACAGGTGTCACAAAACCAGTCAACCGGACAACAACAGTCCCTTCAGATACTTTCTTACTATATTGACTACAACAATTCATATTATGTATTTCATGGGGTGTCTGCCGAAGCAACTTTTGGCAACTATTTCCGCATATTCGAAGGCACTATGACAAATTTTGCCAGACTGACAGACGCTTCAAAGATCAATGTTCAGCCCCAGAGGGTACAGGTCAGAAGAGTCCCCCGTACAGGCACTTTTGCAAGTGTATTGAGCTACTATGGAATTCCACAGGCTAAAATGACTGAACTTGCCCTGCTTAATAACCTTGAACTCACTGATCAGGTTGAAGCCGGTAGACTTATAAAAATTGTGGGTAAGTAATTACCTGTAGCCCTGAATTTCAAGATTTGTTAATCCGGCCTCTCTCGCATAATTCACGGCTGAATAATATTCCTCTCGGGTTATTTTCCTGGCTATTTCAGGATAGTCAACTGCCTTGTAAACCGGAGTATATTGCGACATCAGGTTAAGGTAAGTGTCTTTCGGGAGGTTTTCAGCTATCCACTTGATAACATCCTTTGTTCCGCTTACATTGTTTGGCATCACGAGATGACGAATCATCAACCCTCTGTACATCAGTCCGTCCTGTGCAGGCTTTGCCACCCCTGTCTGACGATGCATCTCAAGAATTGCCTTACGTGTCAGCTCAGGATAAGTATCTGCTCCGGATGAATATTTTGCAGACATTACAGGATCTGAATATTTAAGGTCAGGGAGATAAATGTCAACCACTCCGTCAATGAGTTTCAAAATTTCAATTCTTTCCCATCCGCATGTATTATAAACCAGAGGCACTTTAAGGCCTTTTGCGGCAGCCTTGTCGACTGCAAGCAAAATGTGCGGGGAGTAGTGGGTAGGAGTGACAAAATTAATGTTTGGGCATCCTGATTTCTGAAGCGACAGCATCATGGAAGCAAACTGATCGAGGCTTCGCCTGAAACCCTCTCCTCCCTGACTTACTTCCCAGTTAATGCAGAAAACACAACGCAGACTGCAGTTTGTAAGAAATATTGTACCTGACCCGCCTTTGCCAACCAGAGGCCTCTCTTCTCCGAAATGCGGATGATATGATGAGATTTCCAGCTCAGCATTGGCACCGCAGAACCCTCTCTCTCCCCTGAGTTTGTTTACACCGCACATTCGCGGACAGAGTTCACATTTTTCCATAATCTGCCAGAGTCTTTCTCCTCTTTCCCTGAGTTCACCTGTGCGATGAAGCTTTAAATAACCGGGCTCAAAACTGTCAGACCTGTTCTGAGTATAGTCCGGTACACCCGGATTAAAAACAGGAGTAATGCTGGCTGCCGCTGCACTGAAAACACTCTTTATCATTTTTCTGCGGGATATTCTTTTCATCAGACAAACTTAACTGAATCCCTGATATAAAATTACGAAATAGTATTAACTTAGATTAGTTAATTAATTAGATTTATCTAATTGAATATTTAATTATTTTACATTGAAATTAAATAAAATTCAGGATGATTATGGAAATAGACAGGCGTTCCTTCATAAAGATGGCCGGGCTTGGAAGCGTAGCAATTGCAGCCGGCAGGATAAATGAAAGTACTAACGAAACAATCACTGTCAGAGTCTTGAATCCTTATAATCGAGTTCCGGTAAGCCTAATAATTGATGATTCGACATGCCTGGTAAATATGGCCTATTACGGGATTCCTCAATTTGCTGAAGTTTTTCCTGATCAGTACAAACAGGACTGGAGGAAACTGCCAAGGGAAATACCTGACAGTTTTGTCAGGGAATTTGCAGAATGGAGCATTGAAAACGGGGTAAAGGGAAAATATAGTGTTGTACCGTATCCTGCCTGCACCGGATGGGTGAGCAGATTCATTCCTGGATGGACAGAAAAGGAACTCAGGGATAGTATAAAAGTTATTCAGGAGTTTATTTTGCCGAACTGGGACATCCATCCTGAAATGGTCAGTCATACCAGGGTAATTGATATCACAACAGGCATTCCATATCCGTTTGCCACTTCTGACTATATGGAGAATTGGGAGTGGAGTCAGAAAAAAAGCGTTGATGAGCTCGCTTCATATCAGGCTTACGCACTTAAAATTCTTAAAGAAGCGGGTTTGCCTTGTGAAGGGCTTACAA
>JABUEV010000467.1 GCA_013314865.1 Bacteroidales bacterium
GGTCAGTTTGCCGGTCTGCCACCTGAGAATGATAAATGTAAGGAGTGCCGATGAAAAATCAGCTGCCGGGCCGGCAAGCCAGACACCATCGAGTTGAAGGTAATGAGGAAGAATATAGAGTGCAGGTATAAGGAATATAACCTGCCGTGTAAGAGACAGGAAGATCGAGAATTTTGCCTTTCCTATTGACTGGAAGAAACTGGATGTCACCATCTGAAATCCTACAACCGGAAACATAAGAAGGTTCAGTCGCATTCCTTCAACCGCCAGATTTACAAGTTGTTCACTGCCGGTAAAGGCTGAGGCTATAAGGCGAGGGAAAATCTCTGCAAAAAGAAACATGAAACTTGTGACGCCAGTTGCAGCTATTATTGTCAGTTTCAGAGCTCTGGTTACCCTGTTTATTTTTCCGGCCCCGAAATTATATCCCACCACAGGCTGCATCCCCTGGTTCAGCCCTATTACCACCATCACGGCAAGGTTTGAAACACTGTACAATATCCCGAATGCTCCAATGGCAAAGTCTCCTCCGTATTTGGCCAGACTGAGATTGAATAATGATATGATAAGGCTTCCTACGATAAGCATCAGGAAGTTCGACATACCGATTGAAATAATATCTTTTATAATCCTTCTCTTTAATTTCATATATCCCGGCAGAAATCTTACAAAGCTGGATATTCTTGTGAAGTGGTATGCTGCAATGATTGTTCCGGTAAGCTGGGCAAGCACGGTGGCCAGTGCAGCACCGCGTATACCCCATTTCAAAACAAAAATGAAAACGGGAGCCAGAACAAGATTCACTGCCACCGTTAGTAGTGTAATCATCATGGCTTTCCCCGGGTAACCTGATGCCCTAATGATATTATTCATTCCAAGGTAAAGGTGGGTAAATACATTGCCGATAAGAATCACCTGCATGAACTCTTTTGCAAAAGGCAAGGTATCCTTGCTTGCGCCAAGTGCATAAAGTATTGGTTCCAGGAATAGCAAGGCAGCAAGTCCAACAGTTATACCGAATATAATGTTCAGCATTACAGCATTCCCAAGTATCAGGGTAGCTCCCCTCCTGTCATGCTGTCCCAGGCGTATCGAGACCATTGCGCTTGCACCTACTCCAACCATCGCTCCAAAGGCAGCGGTAATATTCATAAGAGGAAAGGTAAGTGCCAGACCGGAAATTGCCAGCGGACCCACTCCCTGTCCTATAAAAATCCTGTCGATAATGTTGTAAAGTGAAGCTGCTGCAGTGGCAATAATAGCCGGTAAAGAATATCGCAAAAGCAGTTTACCCGGTTTTTCAACACCCAGATCGTCAGCACTTCCCTTCCTTTTCATTTTTTCGGCAGATTTCAGGTTGCAAAAGAAATACAAAATCTCCTATTAGCCGCCGACTGGAGTAAATTCTTTGACAAATCCTGCAAAATGAGTATAGCTGTGATGAAAGCGCGCTGAAATGATAGAAACCTGACTGTACTACAATCAGTAGATTATTCAGAGCTATTACTGAGACAAGAATTATGTATGTTGAATTACTTCACTGAAAACTTTTCTGAAATGATAGCCGTAGATGCTGTAAGTTACCGCCAGCGGAAAGGATCTGGGCTTATTTAATAAGCTCCAGAAAATGATTTTCCAGAAATACACACGTTCCCTGGTAAGGATTCCCAGGTAAACAACCGATTTAAGAAATGCCATAATCCTGTTAAATGACATTGGCTGAATCCGTGGAGGATCAAATTGCTTAAGAAAATTTAAAACCCTTGCATAATAAGCTTTGCAGGAATAAAGGCTATGAATAATCTTTCTGTATCCTTTCATCAGTTCATTTTTGTCCATTGCCGGAATAAAATTCATTGAATAATCAGTATTGTCTCCGGTAAACTTGTCAGCGATCCTGCCTTCATTCTCCATACGCCTGTACAACTTTGACAGCCGTGGAGCATTCAACAGTCCGACCATGGCCGTTATAATTCCTGTTTTTTGTATAAAATCAATCTGCCGTTGAAAAATATTAGGAGGGTCATTGTCAAATCCCACAATGAAACCGGCATGCACCTCTATTCCTTTGCGCTGGATAATGCTGACACTGTCAACAAGGTTGCGGCCTGTATTGTTAAGCTTATTACACTCTGTCAGACAGCTTTCTTCAGGTGTCTCAATTCCCACGAATACTTTGTCGAAACCGGCATCCAGCATCATCTCCATAAGATCATTATCATCGGAGAGATCAATGGAGGCTTCTGTAATAAAATTGAAAGGATTGTTATTTGTCTTCATCCAGCTGATAAGAGCGGGAAGGAGTTCGGTTTTTAATTTCTTCTTATGTCCAATAAAATTGTCATCCACAAAAAAGACGCTTCCTTTCCATCCTGCATTAAGGAGCTGATCGAGTTCCGCTATGATTTGCCGGGGCGTTTTGGTACGTACTTTCCGGCCAAAGAGTGCAGTAATGTCACAGAATTCGCAATCGTAAGGGCATCCCCTTGAGTATTGTATGCCTGCAGTTGCATACTTTTTCAAGCTGAGAAGGGAATATTGAGGCAGTGGTGAGAAGGTCATATCAGCGAATTCATCTGTATGATAAATCCTTTTTGCCACTCCGTTTTTAAGGTCCTTAATAAACATGGGCAGAGTTATTTCCGCTTCATTCAGCACCAGGTGATCTATTTCAGGGAACTGGTCATATTCCTCTGTGAACAGAGGACCTCCGGCTACTATTTTGGTTCCCAGCCGGCAGCACCTTAAGATTACCTCTTTTGCTGAGGCAGTCTGAATCGACATTGCACTTAAAAAAACATAAT
>JABUEV010000468.1 GCA_013314865.1 Bacteroidales bacterium
AGTGTACTTATTACACTTGTTTTTCCTGTCCCTGCATAACCGGTAAGAAGAAATATTTCCTCCTGTCCTGAAGCAAGCCAGCCGGCTATTTTTTTCAGAACACCCGACTGGTCTTCAGTTGGTACATTGCCAAGGTTTGTGGTAAGCTGGTTAAAGATAATCTGTTCCCTCATTTACAAATAAAATCTATCAGGCTTGCATCTTTTATTATTTTTATACATTTGCCTGTAAACTTACTTAAACTTATAATAACCTTCATGCCTTTCTTTGAGCTTTTTGACGAGACACTCGATATCAATTCTACCGAAAATTATGAAATATCGGTTCAGTTAGGCTTTTCAGGACTGGCATATTCTCTGATTGACAGGTTAAGGAACAAGTTCATCTTGGTCAGATCGTTTGAACCTGATCAGGGAAAAATATTCACTTCGGTTGATCTTGAAGAGATCTTCAGAAAAGACGACTTCCTCCCCAGGAAATATAAGGCAGTAAATGTAACAGTCAATTCAAGGAAATTTATTATTGTGCCTTCTTCATTATATGACCCGTCAAAGGAAAAACTCTATTTTACCTTCAACTATACAGATGAAGAAAACATGGTTCTGTTGAGCAATCCGGTACGCAGTCCGGATATTTTCATTGTTTTCTCCATCAAGAAATCATTGCATGACATCATTCTTAATCATTTTCCCGGAGTGCCTCTGAAGCATTATCTTGTGCCTCTTTTCAGTTACATTACAGGATCAGGAAGAGTATCGGCAGAGAATCATATTCATCTTCATGCCGACAATGGCTTTTTCACTCTGATAATTTTTGAGAACAACAGTCTGAAGTTTTGTAATGCTTTCTCGTGCAGAAACGCCTCAGATATACTCTATCATGCCATAAATGTATTCAGGCAGACAGGAATAAGAAAGGAAGAGACTCTTTACCTGAGCGGGTTGGCTGAGCTTTACAGTGATCTGGCGCCAGGATTTCTCGAGTATGTAAAGAGTATAAGGTATGCCGAGCCACGCAATGGTCACACTTTCAGTTATGTTTTCAGCGAAGCAGACCTCAGCAGGTTTCTTAATCTTTTTAACGCAGTTACGTGCGAATAATAGGAGGGAAATATAAAGGCAGGAGGATAGTATTGCCGACCGGTTTAAAGGCAAGGCCCACAACCGACTTTGCTAAGGAGGCTCTTTTCAATATATTGGCTAACCGAATTGATTTTGAGACTTTAAGAGTGCTGGATCTGTTTTCAGGAACAGGAAGCATCAGTTTTGAGTTTGCCTCGCGGGGGGCCGAAGTGGTTCATCTTGTTGAGAAAGAACCAAAACAGATTGCCGCTATCAGAGGTGTTATAAATCATATCGGAATCCCCAACATCACAGCCTATCAAACTGATACAAGAGCATATCTGAGGACATGCATTTACAAATATGACATAATTTTTGCTGATCCTCCGTATGATCTTTCATGGCTTGAAGAGTTGCCCGGCATTGTGCTTGATTCAGGATTGTTAAAGGAAGATGGCTTTTTCATTCTGGAGCATCCCAGGAATATGAGTTTCAGTGAGCATAAAGGATTCTTTGAGCATCGCAGTTACGGCAGTGTGAATTTCAGCTTTTTCTCTCCGGTTTATCCAGTCAATCAAAAATGATCTTTTCAACTTTTTTTGGTTATCTTTGTTTAAACTGTTGTTAACCAATTATTTTAGTACATCCTATTATGAAAATAAGATTTCTCCCGGGAATTCTGATATTATTAGCATTTTCGATAAATTCGTGCAAGGAAAAAGAAAATAAATCTGACATGAATATCATTTTTCTTCATCATAGCACAGGGGACATAATCTGGCATGGTAAAAAGCTCTCAATTTTCACCAGAGCTGTCAGGAAGGCAAGCAAAGACCTGGCTAATTTAATCGCCAAGGCTGAATTACCATCATTATTTGATAAATACAACAAAGAGACCGGCAGGAATTACTTCATAAAGGAAATGATCTTTCCAAAAGCAGTTCCTTATGGCTGGCATAATTATCCTTATGATTATTATGATATCTGGGTAAAGCATGCAGGAAATCAGCCCTACATGGAAGAGCCTACCCTTGAGATGCTGACAAAAAACTACCAGGTGATTGTTTTCAAACATTGTTTCCCTGTCAGCAATATACAACCTGACAAGGATTCGGCAGACATCAATTCAGATTACAAATCTCTGGCCAATTACAAGCTTCAATATACTGCTCTTAAAGATAAACTTCGTGAATTTCCTGATACAAAATTTATTTTATGGACAGGTCCGGCTCTCGTAAAAAGTGCAAATTCAGAGGAATCAGCAGTCAGAGCCAGGGAATTTTTTACCTGGGTAAAAGAAAAATGGGATCAGCCCGATGATAATATTTATTTATGGGATTTTTATGAACTGGAGACAGAAGGAGGTTTATACCTTAAGGAAGAATATGCAGCCTCAGAGACTGATTCACATCCCAATTATGAATTTGCCAGAAGAGTTACTACATTAATATTCAACAGAATAATTGATGTAATTGAGAATGGCGGGACAAAAACCAACCTGAAGGGTGAGAAGATTTAGACTTGCAGTTGTTATTTATATACACCGATTTTTCTCTTCATATATTTTGAACAATCAAAAAATCGCTTATTTTTGCACGCTGAAAACAATCTGGTGCGGTAGTTTCCCGCCTGAGGCGGGATTAGAATACCGGCCTGTCATCCCGCCTGAGGCGGGACGGGTTCGAGTGGAGAGTTGACAATATTGTTTGTATTATATATTGAATAAAGTTCTTTGTA
>JABUEV010000469.1 GCA_013314865.1 Bacteroidales bacterium
GTGAACCGTTCACTAATTGCTCCGAAAGATAGACCATTCCGTAATATGAAATATTCCATTAATTTTTTTTAACTATTTCATAAAGCCATTCAAGTAAACTTCTGAGAAACTAAAGTCCGATAATTTATCCAGTGCCTGTTTTGAAGGGGAACAACAAAATTATTTTTCAGAATGAAGTCATATAAAAAATATTACATTTACAGGCAATAACCAACCAGAAATCAGAATAATATGAAAAAAATCGTTTTCATTTTGTCAGTGTTCATTATTATTGCTTCAATAGCATGTAACACTCAGCCAAAAGCACCTGCCGGGAAATCTGAAAAAGTTGTCCAGACTTCGGATTTTCAGAAAATGATACTTGCCCGGGTCTTTGTTAAACCTGATAAAGAAGTTGATTTTATTAATGCTGCAAAGCTTATGATCGAAAATTCAAATAAAGAGGAAGGATGCCTGAGCTATATGCTCTATCAGGATCCCTATGAAAAGACAAATTTTATTTTTGTTGAAACATACAGGAACCAGTCAGCCATAGATGCTCATTTTGCCACTTCCTATTTTAAAGAATTTGGCACCATCATTGAAGAAATGATAAGTAAGCCGACAGAAATAAAGATTTATGATATTAAAGAGACCAATTGATCAAAGCATCAGATAACCAGAAAAAAATATTTACCGGCAGATTCCAATAATCTGTCGTTCTGAATGTAAAATTTTTTAAACCAAATTTCCCTCAGGAGTCAGGAAAGAGGCCTTTCTTAATGAAACAAGCCGTCAAGATTCTGATAGGCTGTATGAAGTTTTTCAACTGCCTTATCTTTATTTTCCGGTGTTCCTTCTGACAGGGTTTTCTTAAGTTCCAGTGCAGAGTTCAGAAGATCATTTGCCAAAGTTTCATAACGGCTTGTTGAATCTCCCAGCCTCTGCTTCAGTTTTTCAGAAGGGTAATTACTGATTGCCCTGGCCTTTGATATCAGATCATCTGAAAGGCCGGCTATCTGATCATATTTCTTTTCAGGATAGTATTTGTGATAAACAATATATAATGTCTGGTGAAAATCATCAATTTCCTTTAAAACAGGTCTTATGACCCTGTTAAGCCTTTCATAAACTGAATGTAACTGTTCAGCTGCTGTTAATAAAGCCTCATTATTATTACTACCAGCAGCACTGTAGTATTGTTGTGCAGTGCTGTTAAGTTCTGCCATAAGCTTTTTCCAGTCCTGTTCTCTTTCCCTCAAAATACCCGGAAGCTTTGCCGAGTTCAAAGCTTCAACATGAGTTTTTATCTGCGGAACAAATCCTTTTAAAGCTTCAAAATTCTTTGCAGGGTAAGCATCATGCCACATCGGATAAATTACACTGTGAAACTCAGACAACTGCAATACAGTTGAACTGGTTTCAGAAGGATCAATCTCTGTCTGTGCAAGAAGCAATGCAGTTCCATATCCCGGCAATACTGCAAATAAAAAGTATAATATCAACCTTTTCATACTATTTTGATTTTACTTGTTATATCTTATCCCGTATGATTTCAGAATTCTTTTAGTAACTGATAAATCATGCAGGATGCAAAAGTAATTATTTTCTGATTCCTGAAACAATCAACGTTTTAAAAACACTTTTGTTTATAAAGGTGTTTTCAGTTAAGTGTAAATCAAAAATCATACCCTACCTGATTTTTGCATTGACATTTTTAAAAAGTACTTTTATTCAAAGATTTAAAATTGAGTCCGCTCCGATTAATAATTCCAACTATAAATCCCCTGAAATGGACTAATTATTAAACACTCCCCCTTTAAGGGGTCGGGGGTTAACAAAGGACTTACAATATTTATTGTTTACTTCAGTCTTGATTAAATTGAGCATTATCTTCCAGAAAACTTTTAACTTTGGCCACAGATTTACAGGTAAACGCATTTGAAATTAATTAGGGAATAAGGAGTTCATGTCTAATGATTTTTAGATTCGACTTTTATCCTGAATTTATTTCGCCTCAAGTCACTTTGGATTTCATGACAAAAAAATAAGCTGTCAGAATGGATAAGGCAAAAGCAGGTTATATTGAAGGTATAGTATCGATAATTATTAATACACTCTTGTTTGCCCTTAAATTATGGGCAGGAATAAAAACCGGTTCAATAGCCATTACAGCAGACGCGTGGCATACTTTATCAGATTCTGTAAGTTCAGTAGTGGTAATCGTAGGAGTTAAGCTTTCATCGAGAAAGCCCGATAAGGAACATCCTTTCGGCCACGGAAGATGGGAACACATTACTGCACTTGTCATAGCATTCATTCTTGCTGTTATAGCCTGGGGCTTCCTTAAGGATTCAGTCATTAAATTCAGTGAAAAGGAATCAACACAATTCGGGCTTCTTGCAATAATTGTCACAATAGTTTCAATTGTTGTAAAAGAAGGGTTGTCACAATACGCATTTTATATTGGAAGGAAAACAGACAACGTCAGTGTTAAAGCTGACGGCTGGCATCACCGCAGTGACGCTCTTTCATCGGTTGTGGTTCTCATAGGAATCCTTTTCGCAAAACAGTTCTGGTGGATAGACAGTGTATTGGGTGCAATCATTTCCTTAATGCTGTTTTATGCCACATACCAGATTGCCAGAGAAGCTATCAGCAGACTTCTTGGAGAAAAGCCAACCCCTGAACTGGTCAATAAAATTACTTCTTTCATCGGGGAAGAATATGGTGATAATATTCAACCACACCATTTTCATATACATAACTATATTTCACACAAGGAACTGACATTTCACATCAAACTTGAAAACAGCA
>JABUEV010000470.1 GCA_013314865.1 Bacteroidales bacterium
TTCATAAAAACTGCCTGTAAGCGGATTGGTGATTTTCATTTCATATCCTGATCTTCCCTGTCTGAGTATTATTCCGGGAACCAGCTCAAAAAACACTTCCAGCATGTCAGGAAGGCTT
Organism: Bacteroidales bacterium; assembly: GCA_013314865.1. Lineage (GTDB taxonomy): Bacteria > Bacteroidota > Bacteroidia > Bacteroidales > VadinHA17 > LD21. Next base: position 119 of record JABUEV010000470.1, read on the forward strand.
ATGTAATCATCGAGGAGCACCTCCATTTCAGGTATTCCGTAAAATCTTCGTCGTTTGCTGTCCATGCTTACAGAAGCCTGAACCTCCTGCTTCAATGTATTCTTGTAGATCTTTTCAACCTGGTAATTAAATCCTGCTGCAGAAAAGACTTCAATCTGTGAAGCGGACAGCGGACTCCTGACAGTCTGAATCATGTTGTAAATCCGCGGATAGGGCTGTTCTGCCTCAAGTACCATGTTGTCATTTGCATTTTCAGGCTGTATAACAAGGCTTCTTAGCCGTGCATCGACAGGAAGCACAAATGTATACCTCCCGTTCCTGTCACGTTTTGCATAGTCAAACTCTGCAACCTTTCCCTGAACCGACATATAAATGAACTTTGCAGAGTCAATGGCATTGCTGTTTCTGTATCTTAACGATAACGAGAGATGATGTCCGTCATCTTCAAATTCATACCTCTTTGACTCAATTAGTGAAGAAAGTATGTCGCGCCAGTTAATCCAGCTGCTTGATGAACATAGAAGGAAATTATCAGTCAGCACTGGATCCGGGGCAGAATTATTTTTGTCACTGTCTGGCAATATTCCGAATTCCGAGGCAAAAATCATATAGTTTTTAATTCCTTTAAGACTTCCGGAAAACAAAGCAGGGGCAACCGAAATACTTACATCTGAAAGCATGGAGCCATAAGTTGTACCAGATTCATCTGTATTAACAATTACTTTTTCTCTTCTTCTGTAAACAGTATCAAAAGCTGCAGTCAGGTCAAGAGATTCCTTTTCCGGCAGATAAAAAAGTCTCTCAGACAAAACTTCGCCTTCATCACTCAGCAAAACAGCATGGTTTATGCCAGGCTTAATTTCTGCAACCGGGATTGTTATTTTGTTAACAATATCCGATACGGAGATTTCTCTTATTAACATAATCTTTCCCATGTTCCGGATAACCATAAAGAATTTTTTATCAGAAGAGAAACTTCGATGAGGTGAAAAATTCAATCCAAGTTCTGTAAGGTCTTCTGAAACAGAATCTACCCTGAGAGAAATTTTTTCTTCGCTTGCTGGCGGAAGGCTGACTGATTCACCATTAAAAACGGCATAATATTGTTTCCCTGTTTCCGGGATCAAGCTGAAGACTCCGTAACCTGACTCCGGGATGGTAAAACCGGCAACTGTATCGCGGGTGTCAGTCACAATAATTCCCTGGTAATTCACCTTATTCTCTGCATTAAACGTGCTCTTTACTGCCACTTTATTCGCGGTACCGTTAATGAGGTTTCCGCCTTCAGGATAGAATTTTAAAAGTCTCTCATCAGGATCCGAATATTGTTTATTGAAAAAGTCTGTCTCTTTTATTGCATTGCATATTTCCAAATCCTGCATAAAGCAGTTCTGTGGCAGGAAATTCTTCATCCAGTTGGTGTATGCCCTGATAGTATATTTTCCGCAGCTCAGTGTATCAGGGAGAAGGAGATATCCTTCTCCCCTTCCTGACGTAAGGCTGAATCGTGCCTGTAATACAGGCACGTTCCATGGATTCAGAAGTTCAACATACGCAATCAGGCTTTTTACTGACAGATTGCCGGATGCCCTGTCAAAGCAGTACATGCTGAACCAGATATCCTCTCCTGCAATATAATAGTACCTGTCTAAATGAAGATACATTTCTTCGCGCGGTGAGTTCCGCACATAATCATTGAACCGCTCCGTAATTATCAATGGATTTATTTTCTGGGCATGTATGCTTAAATAACCCTTAACCAGAAACAGCACAGAAAAAGATGACAATATCAAGGCGAATCTTTTCATCATTACGGATTCAGATATTCATACCAGAAAGAGGGCATTATGCTTGTCCCCCTCGTAGTGCAGTCGGCGCACTCTTTATAGGTCGTCACAACCCAGAATGGCTCAGTTTCATCACCAAAATCCTCTATTACCCAGTAGTCTGAATTGAGCCCTGTTTCGGGAAGCGTTCCGTACAATGTATCAGTTGCGCAATATGTCATGAAATGAGGCAATCCCCTGAATCTCTCGCGTATGAAAAGCCGCTTCCGGGCAACTGCTGAAACACTGAAATAGCCAAGTACAGTTTCATCCGGATCAGTCACGCAACGTATATTACCCTGGATAGCAAATGGAGTGATATCATAAAGATTGCCGACATTCTCCGACACATTCCTGACTCTTGCCCAGAAATCATATTCATTCCGGTTCAATGAGTACTGATTTACAAGTATACTGTAAGTCTCCTTAAGCCTGTCAGATTTGTTTGTAATAAAAAGAACAGGATATTTTGTCACTCTTGCCTGAGTGAATTGTGAGGTGTTTCTTATCAGAACCTCATCAGAATTCTCCGTTACGTAACAGATTTTATTAACAACATTATAAGGAATCCTGTATTCCCATGTCTCTGTATAGGTCCATCTGAAGTACCGGCATCTGCCTGACGGATCATAACTGTCGAGGTAAATTTTACATCCTTCCTCAATTTCGGTTGTGTCTGTCGATCCGTTAATGTTCACTTTTTCATAATAAAGTGAATTCACGGCCGGCACAGGTATCATTTCAACAGGGTCTGTCTCGTAGATTTTGTTGCCAAGAATTATCCGGAGCGAGTATTTGCTACCCGGCTGTCCCCTGAATGTCAGTGAATCAGTTGAATATGTACCCGGG
>JABUEV010000471.1 GCA_013314865.1 Bacteroidales bacterium
ATTTAAAAATTAGAAATGATAACATTACCAGAATTACCACTGCAATAAATATCGGGGTAAACAATGCCAGCGAAGAGATTCCGAAGGCTGCTGCATGTTCACCTGTAGCTACGACAGGATTTCCGGCTCCGGCGGTGAACTTTGACGATGCAAGTCGTGCGAGTACACTGCCTCCCTGTATGGTGCCTGCCACTCCGCCTCCGGTTAGAAAGCCCGTGATCCATCTGAGAAATTCATTATCTATGGGCAGGACTGATGTCATCAGCAGTGTTCCGGCTAAAATGGCAAGAGGTGTGGTTATTGTATCCAGAAGATTGTCAACAAATGGTATGTAATATGCCAATATTTCAACAGCAGTTGCAGTTCCGAATGCGATAATTGCCGGCCAGCTGGCCAGCCATGCAAATCCTTCATTAACCGGAAGCAATCCGGTTTTGGCGGCTATACTCGCCACCAGCATGGGCACAAAGACCCTGAACCCGGCACTGGCACTCAATCCGATACCAATTGCGACTGCAATAATTATCTCTTTCTCCATTACATCAAATAGACTCTGAAACTATCAGGTCTGTTGTCCCCGAATTTAATCATTTTAAAAGGATTAATTCTTAAGAATTTAGTATATTTAATCACATTTTTAGCAGAAACAACATCTAACCTTAAAATAAATTAATATGGAAGCAGAAGAAAAAGACAAGAAAGAAAGTCTGATTGACAAGGCAAAAAAGCTTGTTGACAAAGCAGATGATTTTATCGACGACAAAGTAGAAGATATTAAGAAGAGCGAAGCTTTTCAGAAGGTTAAGGAGACTTATGAAAAAGCAGAGGATTTTGTAGAAGACAAGATTGAGGATATTAAAAAAAGCGGTGTGAAGGAAAAGCTTGAAGCTTTTGCTGACAAAGCTGAAGACAAGGCAGAGGATGCAGTATCAAAGCTGAAGGATCTGAGCAAGAAGGTTGCAGAAAAGACGGCAGACAAACTTGAAGACATAGCAGAAAACATAAAAAAGAAGACCGCAGAAGATACTGAACCGAAGGAAGGCTAAGCGGGAGAAGGGAATCGTGTTTAATTAAATAACAGGGACGCTGTATTCAACGTCCCTGTATTTTTTCTGTCTGAAGATAGGCTATCAGAAGCCGGTAATTGTTTTATATTTTCTCATTTCGGCAGTGGCGGAATAACAAGCACCTGCCCGGGATATATCAGATTAGGATCTTTCAGCATAGGTTTGTTTGCTTCAAAAATTATGTTGTATTTCTTGGCATCTCCATAAACCTCCTTGGCAATCTTTGAGAGATAATCTCCCTTCTTGACCGTGTAAAACTGCTTTTCCGGCTCGGGAGGTTTAACTACCGGCGGATTTTTGACTGTCAGCCAGTCGTCAACTGCTGCTATCCCTTCAATGTTGCCTGCCGTTACAATTACCTTGTTCTTGTTTTCAATGGTATCCACGCTTCCCATCAGGGTAACTCTGTCGTCGTCGACTTTTACCTTGATGTCACTCGTGTCAAAACCGAACTTCTTTATATGTGAAAGAATCAGATCAGCTTTTTCCTGCTCTCTTTTTTCCTCGGATTTGAATAGCTTATCTCCGGCGTTCTTGATAAATGAAATTAGTCCCATAATACAATAGTAGTTTAAAGGTTTAAAAGTTTAATGGTTTAAAAAATTGATAATCACTTTAGTTAAGTACTTCAAAGGTGATTTTTACATTTACCCTGTATTCAACAATCTTGTTGTTCTTTACCACAGCGCTCATGTCCTGAACATAAACAGAACGAATCTCTTTTACAGTCTTTGCTGCAATCTTTACAGCATTTTGGGTTGCATCCTCCCATCCCTTCTCTGAAGATGAAAGAATCTCAATTACTTTTAGAACAGCCATAGTTTTCTCAATTTTAGTTTGACAATTTTATTAGAAGATCAATAAATCCGGAATAACTCAACATTTAATTTTATGTTGAAATATAAGCAATTAAAATTAGAATCTGAAGATTTACTCTCCCTTTTTACCAACAATCCGAATTGAAAAACGAAAGTGTCTGCTTTCTGTGTTCTGCATTTTTTTAGCTGGTCGGATTTCTGCAATTTGTCAAACAATGGCAGAAAATGATTAAACAAAGAAAATTTTTATTTAAGGAATTTTCATTGCTTTAATATCCGGCATTAATCATCGCGATATACCTGTTTCAAAATCAGTTGAATCAACCCATCCGGCACTTTTGCGGAATATCTCTCCCCTCATGAATCTGTTATAAAAATCCCTTGTTGATTCAGACGCATAGGGATACTTGTCAAACAGATCACCGTTTCCAAGGACTCTCGGGTCATTTTGTTTTCTCAGCTCACTCATTAGTTCATTACGCAGTTTTTGTTTCAGAACGTTCAGCCCGGGATTGGATGCAAGATTTACGGCACACTCCGGATCAGCGGCAATGTTATACAGTTCTTCCCCGCCGCGCAGTCCAAAACATTTGCTCCAGTAAGTATCGTTTTCACCTGTACGTCTGAGGTTAAGTATAAGTGATTTCACCGGACTTGCGTCACAGTTCAGATAACCTGTTTCGGGATTTCCTGCCGGCCAGCGGTTAGGTTTGAAGTTTACAAGGTAGAGATATCCTTCCCTGACTATACCTCTGATTGGATACCCGACGTCATCAGGCCTTCCAACATCATGCCTCTCCTTGCCTAAAAGCAGATGATCACGTGTTTTGTCCACAAGCCCTTTCTTGCCTTTTTTTAAAATGTTCATAAAGCTTCTGCCTTCAACAGTCTGCATG
>JABUEV010000472.1 GCA_013314865.1 Bacteroidales bacterium
AAAGACGGCTGTTGGTGTCCCAGGAATATGTCTTTGAACTGATTCATCCCGGCATTGGTAAACATCAGAGTAGGATCATTTTTGATGACCATCGGAGCTGATGGAACTATCTGATGGCCTTTTGACCGGAAAAAATCGAAAAAAAATTGTCTCAGTTCATATACCTTCATAGGAATCATTACGTTATTTATACAATTTTAACCCGGAACCGGCTTGTAAAAATAGTTTTTTTGTTTTAGATTTGTCGACCGGGGAAAGGAAATTAAGAAAACTGAAAGTCATTAATGCCAGCAAAAAAGTATTTTCTTGATCTGACAGATCTGCAGTACAAACAGGTGAAGCTTCCGTGGAAAGACAAGATACTGAGGTTCTTACTGTGGTTTGTAATTTCTGCTGCTGTGTCTGTTGTTTATCTGGTGTTATTCAAAAACTTTTTCGGCTCGCCAAAGGAAAAAATCCTTGCACAGGAACTCGAAAACCTGAAAATAGAGTACTCACTGCTTCAGATTCACATCAGCAACGCAGATCAGAGGTTAAAAAGCCTTGAGCTTTCTGATGACAGCCGGTACAGACCCATTCTCGACATGGACAGCATACCGGAATCAATTCGTAACCCGGGGTATGGAGGAACCGACAGGTATGAAGATCTTGAAGGGTATGACAATACAGGGCTGATGATAAACATGAAGATGAGAATCGAGAATATCAGAAACCGTTCCACTGTGCAGTATGAATCGTTCAAGTCTGTCCTCGAAAGAACGGCAGAATGGAAACGTGAAATGGAATATCTGCCGATGATAAGCCCAGTTAATGTAATTTACCGCAGAGGCGACGGAGTGAAATTCAGAGAGGTGCACCCTGTGCTGGGGTCTCCACAATGGCATCATGGCCAGGATTTCTGCACTCCTTACGGCACTGAAGTTTATGCAACAGGGGCTGGAAGAGTTATTTTCTCGGGATGGAATTCAGGGGGATTCGGTAACTGTGTCGTGATTGACCATGGCTATGGCTATCAGACGACGTATGGCCACCTCAGCAGTATAAGAGTCACTGAAGGACAGAATGTAAAAAGAGGTGACATGATTGGCTATAGCGGCAGTTCAGGAACCTCATCAGGCCCGCATCTGCATTACCAGATCGACCTTTATGGCAAACATAAAAATCCTCTGCATTACTTTAATGACGACCTTACAGAGGACGAATATTTTGAAATGATTCAGACACTCACCTCCCGTTCAATGTTCAGGTAAATGATTTTCATGAATAGACCTGAATTTTTTATTTTTTCTGTGAGGATGCATAAGTTTTTTTTGGATTAATTATTTATTTTTGCTGAAATGGCAAACGTAAAATACAAATTCAATCCGGATTCACTGAGTTTTGACAAGATAAGACTCAACGCAAGAGCACTGTTCATGCGTTCTCTGGCTTATCTTGTGGGCTCTGTACTGATTGCTGTCGTCTATGGACTGATATTCTCGGTCTTGTTTGATTCACCCGAGGAAAAAGCACTTAAAAGAGAAATAGCCCAGATGAAACTTCAGTATGAAATGATGCACCGTGAAATGGGCAATCTTGAAAAAGTGCTCGATCATCTCCAGGAGACTGATGACAATCTTTACAGAACAATTTTTGAGGCAGAACCTATACCCTCAACCCTGAGGGAGGGCGGAACAGGAGGTGTAAACCGTTATAAGGAACTTGAAGGATACTCTAACTCCAAACTTATTATTGAGACTGCCACCAGACTTGATAAAATAAGAAAGAAGGTATATCTTCAGTCAAAATCATTTGATGATCTCATCATCCTTGCAAAGAAGAAGGAAGAGATCCTTAAATCCATTCCGGCAATACTCCCGATTTCAAATAACGACCTGACACGTACCGCATCAGGATTCGGACTCAGAATTCACCCCTATTATAAAATTACAAAATTTCATTCCGGAATGGATTTCACTGCTCCTACCGGAACTGAAGTATATGCCACCGGCGATGGTACGGTAAAAGAGGTGGTAATATCGCAGAGAGGACTGGGAAAACACATAATCATTGATCATGGCTTTGGCTATGAAACTGTCTATGCTCACCTCGATGGGTTCAATGTAAAAGCCGGTCAGAAAATTCACCGCGGTGATGTGATAGGCTTCGTTGGCAATACCGGAATGTCAGTTGCTCCGCACCTTCATTATGAGGTAAAGCTTAACGGAGTTAATGTTGATCCGGTTAACTATTATTTTAACGACCTTTCACCCGAAGAGTATGAACGCATTGTCGAAATAGCATCAAAAACCGGACAGTCATTCGATTAAAATTTACCATAACTTCACTCTTTTCTTTTCTGTATCAACAACAGGAAAAATCTAAATTCAATTGAAATGCCTTACAGGGAAAAACCGGTAGAAAAACTTTATTATTCCATCGGTGAAGTATCCAGAATGCTTGATGTGCCGGTTTCAACAATAAGGTTCTGGGAAAATGAATTTGACGTTCTGAAGCCTATGAAAAATAAAAAAGGTAACAGAATGTTCACGGCATCAGATCTCAAAAAGCTTAAAATAATCCACCATCTCCTCAAAGAAGAAGGAATGACGCTTGCCGGTGTAAAGAAAAAACTCACCGTTAAGTGGGATGAAACTGAATACCGGTACCAGATCAGCGAAACACTGCTTAAGATAAAATCAATGCTCCTTGAAATAAGGGACAATATTTAGCAACAGTACAATTGAAATCATGAAACTCAGGGATTTCTGCTCATACCTCGATTCAGCAGTACC
>JABUEV010000473.1 GCA_013314865.1 Bacteroidales bacterium
TGCTGCACGTTTAGGTGTATCCAGTACTCTTGTGTCCCTTGTCCTTAATAATAAAGCTGATCAGCATGGAATCAGGAAGGACACACAGGAGCGCGTGCTTGCCCTGGCAAGGCAATTAGGATATTTTGATATGCTAAGAGAGAAAAATGAAATCTCTCCCGTGGAAGAAAAACCAGGAGTTTTAGGAATGATTGTGCCATCTCTTCATGATCCGTTTATTTATGAAATAACTCCATTTCTTCAGAAAGCATTTTCATCAATAGGCATTGGCTTTTCAATAACAACCAAAGATCCGGATGATCAGAGATACAACAGGCTGGTTGGCGCTTTTAAAAAGTTTTATAACGGACTTATACTTGTTGGAGAAGCTGCTGACGACTATACAATAAGATCACTTAAAGCATCGAATTATCCATTTGTACTGCTTGAAAAATCGGTTAAAACACTCAGGCTTAACACTGTATGCACTAATATAACAGAAGGTGCTAACAAAGTTTCAGACCATATAGCAAAGCTTGGATATAAAAACATCCTGATTGTTTCTGACAGAAGATCATCACTTAAAGATATTCCTGTAATAAATGATCTTAAGCTGGCTTTGAACAGGATTCCTGATATCAGTAAACCGGCAGTTATTGAGATCGACAAACCCTCTGCCGGAGGTGAAATTGATTTCGGACTTTTCGACAAATATCTTCGCCCTCCCTTCAGAGCAGAAATTATCATTATTCTCCAGGCAGAATTGGTTTACCCCGTTATGAATTCACTTAGCAGGAAGAAATTGAGAATCCCGCAGGATATAGCCCTGATATCAATGGAAGAGGGTCCGGGATTCGACCTGATGTACTCTCCGGTGACTTGCCTTCGCAAACCGCTTCCTGCTATGGCGCTTAAAGTTGCCAATATGCTGTGGTCAGAGGTTAAAAATTCTGGGAAAAGTAAATATAAAAGACAGGTAAACATAACACCTGAACTCGTTATAAGAAACTCCTGCGGCACAATCTGATTTTATCCCCAATTTATAAACAGCATTTTCTCAGCTTCAAATAAATATTATATTTGCTGTGTTTTGGTTTCATAACTGCATTTATGCAATTATGATGAAAAGGGAATACGGTGAGAATCCGTAACAGTTCCCGCTGCTGTGATGCCTGGCCGCTTATTAAGCGGTTATGGTTTTACAAAATCCTGCCACTGTGGTTGCCAGAACCATGGGAAGGCTTTGTAAAACCGGGATAAGTCAGAAGACCTGCCAGAATATGTGAGTGTTCAACGCTTTCGGGAAGAAAAGCTAAGGATATTCTTGATGAATCCCCTTAAATTTCCCCGACAGCCTTTAGAAATTTAAATTTGAAAACAGCTGTCTTCTATATTGCACTTTTATTCAGCCTTTCAGTAGAAGGACAAATCACTTCCGGCCTTAATGACACTGTGTTAATAAAAGGTGTTGTAATAAGCGGCAGAGCAAAAGACGCGGCTTTGGCCGGATTTAAAAAAATAAAGCTTGATTCACTTGATATAAAGGAATGTTTAACCAGTTCGGTGGCAGACATCTTGTCTGTAAACACCACAATTTTTGTCAAAAGTTTTGGTCCTGGTACATCTTCTACATCATCATCAAGAGGAACGGGTGCAAATCATACTCTTATAGCCTGGAATGGTATAAAAATCAATAATCCGATGCTTGGTCAGTCAGACCTTTCTTTATTGCCTTCAGGACTGATGGATGAAGTGCACATTTACCAGGGAGGAGGTTCAATGGAATTACAGAGCGGCGGGCTTGGAAGTGCAGTAAACCTTTTAACTATGCCTGAATGGAACAGGAAAACCAATGTTTCAATCGGCACATCAGCCGGAACTTATGGAAGACTAAACCTTCTTGCGAAACTGAGCACAGGAAGTAAAAATTTCCATTCAATAACCAGACTTTTTTCTGCTTATTCAAAAAACAATTTCCTCTATTCTGATCCGTACACTGTGTCAGAAAAAAACTGGCTTAGAAGAGAAAACAGCCAGATGAGACAGAATGTATTCATCCAGGAACTATATTTCAGAAAACCTCAACACCAGTTTTCCGCAAAGCTTTGGTATCAAAAGGCTGACAGGAATATTCCCGTGCCGGTTATTGTGAGCCAACTTCGCCCCGGGGAAAAACAAACGGATGAATCAGTCAGGGCATTATTTAATTATGACTACTATCCAGGTGCGGAAAATCTTAATCTCTGTTTGGCTATCCTTTCAGACAGGCTTGATTACAGCAACCCGCCTGCATCGATAGATTCAAGAAACAAGATGATCACTGGCGTCTTTAAGGGCAGTCTGACAGCTCCGCTTACAGTAAAAACCAAAGCTAAAATCCAGATTGAAAATAATCTGAATGCAGTCAAATCAAATAATTATGAAACACAAAAAATCAACAATATTCTGGAAATTGCTTTCATAGCAGAAACTTTTTTCTCTGAACGAATTAACACTTCAGTGCTTCTGCGTGAGATTGTTACAAACAAGAAAATGCTCATACCTGATTTTTCAGCGGGTATTCAGCTAAAAACAGATAACAAGAATGCATCCTTTCTTAAGGCTAACTTTTCCAGGAATTCAAGAATCCCATCGCTCAATGATATGTTCTGGCTTCCCGGCGGCAACCCCGACCTCAAAAATGAGTATGGAACAACTCTTGAGATCGGATGGGAAACATCAGGGAAAAAATTCTCATACCTGAGCTATAATTTTGACATTACACTTTTCAGAAGCTTTATAAGAGAA
>JABUEV010000474.1 GCA_013314865.1 Bacteroidales bacterium
ACTCCTTCATGTTTTCTTCTGTGATAATGTCATCACTGCAGCCACAGATGTAGCCGCTCCGTCCCAACATGAGCGTACAATCGGATATTCTCAGAGCATGGTCAGGATAATGGGTGTTAATAATGCAGGAAATCCCCCTGTCCTCCCTCAGTTTTTCAATTAAATTCAAAATCATGTATTGATTTCTGTAATCCAGGTGTGATTCAGGTTCGTCCATGATCAGCAGTTGGGGCTCATTGACCAGCGCCCTGGCGATATATACCAATTGGAGTTGGCCGCCGCTGAGCTGCGAACACAGCCTGTCCTTGATATCGCCAATACCAACCGTTTCCAAAGCATCCAGCACCTTTTGTTTGTCCTGTTTTGAAGGCATTCCGAAAAACGGGACATGCCTGGCCCTTCCCATTGCCGTCATCTCTGACACAGTAAAGGCAAAGACTGTTTTATGGGCCTGAGGTACATAACCAATAGAATCACACTCTTTCATGGAAGAAAATTGCTTTCCATCCACAAGAGTCTGACCTTTCTGCCATTTCAACAGTCCGATCAGGCATTTGAGCAGTGTTGTCTTGCCGATTCCGTTCTGTCCCAGAATGGTCATAATCTTGCCCTGTTCCAGGGTGAAAGAGATATCGCGCAGAAGTATCTGCTCTTTAGTATAGCCAAAACTCCCATTTCTGATTTCCAACTGCATATCAGGTACCTTCCGTCCTTTTATAAACAACAGCAAAAAATGGTGCTCCGATAATCGCTGTGAGAATACCGATAGGGATCTCCGCCGGCGTAAGAACCCGGGCAATAAAATCAACCAGGATCATAAATACGGCTCCGGAAAGGCAGGCAGTGGGCATAAGATATTTATAGTCGGCACCTACCAGCATTCTGCACAGATTGGGTATGATGAGCCCTACCCAGCCAATTATACCTGTAACCATTACGGCAGAGGCGGTAATAACAGTGGATGCTGCAATGATTGCTATTCTTATTTTTACTGGATTGATCCCGAGAGTTTCAGCTTCTTCATCTCCAAGCGTCAGCACATTAATATGCCATCTAAGAGCCAACAGAATTCCTGTCCCCACAGCAATCGGGATATATACTATTTTTAATTCTCCAAAAGTCGTATTGGCAAAACTGCCCATCAGCCAGTAGGTGATAGCGGGAAGCTGCGAATCAGTATCTGCCACGAATTTCACCAGGGAAATCAACGCATTGAATACTGCAGATACAATGATTCCGGACAGCACCAGCGACAGAATGGTCGATTCACGCTTGATACGCGACAGCAGCCAGCTCAGCAACACACTAAGCAATCCGAATCCAAAAGCCAGTACGGCAGTCACCCCTGTGACGCCGGATGTCCAAAGAATCCCAAGGGCTGCACCGAAGCCTGCGCCGGCGCTTACACCCAGAACGTCGGGACTGACCAGGGGATTATGAAAACATCCCTGAAAAGCGGCTCCCGCTGCCGAGAGTCCTGCACCAACCAGTACAACAAGCAGTACTCTCGGTATACGGATATCCCAGACTACGGTGTTTTCTACGCTCTTTTCCGCATGACCTGCCAGGTTCGTCCACAGTACCTTCCCAACCTCTGCAGGCTCGACATAATACCTCCCCAGAAAAAGAGAGATAAAGATAAACGACAAAAGCACCAGCAACAGGACAACATATAAGTAAATAAAATAATCAGCTTTTTTCATTTGGATTCAGAATAGACATTGCCAGCTCATCGGTCAGGCTAATTCCACAGCATCTGCTGTAATACTCTTTAATAATCCCACTAAACTCTTCGTTTGAAAGCATATCAGGGAAGTTTTTACTGACCAGCCATTGTATCATCAGGGGAGAATCGGCACAGGGTGCTCCCCAGTTCATCATTCCTTTGGGAGTATCATAAATTCTCCTATCCTTGAAGGCCTGAACCTGAGACCAGTCTTGTCCCTTGATTGAACCACTAAGATATTGGGCTGCAGGAACACCTCTAAACACATAGATAATATCAGGATTCCATTTGTAGATTTGCTCCATGGTAACCTCAATATTTTCACCCTTCAGTTCAGCCGCTACATTTTCAAGTCCACTCTTAAGCAGCCAGTCATCTCCGTATGTACCTGCTCCCCTTACCGTGATTTTATCACTGGTATTAATCATAAGCATGAGTCCTTTCTGCCTGGGAGCATCTTCTGCCTGTTTCAGGATAGCTGCCACTTTCTCATTTGCCTTATTCCATTCCTTTTGCAGAGAATTATCATCACCCAGAGCAAAAATTTCCCTCATCAATTTGTCTATCTCTACCGACCAGGTCTCATTTACCTGATTGTTGATATAAAAATCAACCACAGGTATGTTAATATTTTCCAGTCCTTCTTTTTGGGCACTGCCATACACCAGAATGATATCGGGTTTCAACTTCAGCAACTCTTCGGTATTGGATGCGTATCCGGTCAGAAACGTCGTGTTAATCGTCTTCCAGTTCGGCACCATCATGTCAAGCATCTTTTGATTGGCATCCGAGATTGAGATCGGATGTATTCCCACCAGCTTGCTTGTATCCTTCACTACACTTGCATAAGTGGACACAAGCGGAGGCGCTACAATCACCACATTATTGATTTTGTCCGCCGGCGGAATAACCACAGTATTTCCTGCCAGATCAGTGATTGTTCTTTCAGCGCTTGCCTGATTGGTCATTGACACTGTCTCTCCCGAACAGCCCCCAAGTACCAGGGCAATTGTTATAATTACCGTAACCAA
>JABUEV010000475.1 GCA_013314865.1 Bacteroidales bacterium
ATTATGATGATTTTTTTAAGCAAAAAAATGCCTTAGGGCATAATTTTTAATTGTCATTTCAGATAAGAACAAGTTCTATAAAAAAAATCATTACTTTTATGCGCAAAAGTAACAGGAGAATCTGGTGAAGTACCTTTTAAGTTTATTTATTATATCACCCCTGCTATTTGTCAGTTGCTCATGTAACGAAAGAGGAGGGAAAAATATAAGTGAAGGGGAAATATATTATTCCATCAAGTTTTACGGTGACATTGGTTCGATGCCAAAAGAAATAAGGCCGAAAAATCTTGTCGTGGCGTTCAAGGACGACAAGATTATATATGAGCTCATTTCACCGGTTGGTAATTCAGGAATAGTAAATCTTACGAATCCTTCGAAGGATATTTACGACACCTATCTGAGCATGTTCACAATCAAGTATTTCTATCCCTCCAAACCGGGTGAGATGCATCCCGGTTTTGAAGCAATGAAAGACCTTGAAATAAAAAAGACCTCAAAGACTTCGGTTATCTGCGGGTACAATTGCAAGCATGCTGAAGTTAAACTTTCAGACAATCCGGACAAAATATATGATATCTGGTATACAAATGAAATAGATGTAAATAATCCAAACGCCTCAACACCTTTTCATGAAATAGACGGAGTTTTGATGAGCTTTTTCTTTATTATAGGTAACTCCGAACTCCATTTTGATGCCGAAAGTGTTTATAAAAAAGAGATACCTGACCTTACCTTTGAAAGAAAGCAAAAATTTGTCCGCGTATCCCGTGCCGACATAAAAAGGTTTATTGACAAGATGATTAATTTGTAGGTCTGGCAGTCTTGTCGAAGCGAAGCGAAGATCCCGATCGAAGCATCGGGACAGTCTTGCAGTCTTATGAGCCCGTTTAAAAAGTCAGAATTCTTCGACAGTGGTTGTTAAAATGGGCATCTCTGTTAGTAAATTCAATATTATTACAAAAAGCATTATGTCAAAATTATTACCTTTGCCTTGCTTTTAAAGAAGCTATAAAAAGCATCAATTGATGCTGGTATTCAGAGTCAGCCAATGGCAAAAACAACTGAAGGGAACGGGAAAAAGGGTTCTGGTAAATCAGGAAAGTCCGGTTCATTTTTCAAAGATGAAAGAATTAAATTCATTACCGGCATTCTTATTACCGGTTTTGCATTTTATCTCTTTCTTGCATTTGTTGCATATCTTATCTGGTGGAAAAATGATCTCAGTCTTTTAAATTCTGATGTCATCTCCAATGCAGACATAAAAGTAAAAAACTGGTCGGGGAAAAGCGGTTTCTGGTTTGCAAAGATGATAATCGGCTACGGATTCGGCTTCGGAGCATTCTTCCTGCCTCTGATAATCGGCACCATAGGTCTGCGTCTGCTCAATTTCCCGAAATTGAGAGTGTGGTCGCTGTCAGCTAAATTTGCCATTGCCGCAATTATTCTTTCCCTGATTTTCGGATTTATTTTCGGGAAAGCTGACGGGTATCTTCTAGGCGGACCCGGAGGAGCCCAGGGTTATGAGTTCACCAGATGGCTGAATTCATTTATGGGCAGAATAGGAACTGGTGTTCTGTTAGCATCTATGACAATAGCATACCTGGTTTTTGCACTCAAGGTGCATCCCGAAAAAATAAACCAGCCTGTAAAAGGTGCTTTCAGCAGTCTGTTCTCGAAACTGAAAAAAGAAGAGGCCAGTACTGTTGAAAATGAGATAATTATGACCACTGACACCGGGAACATAACCACTAAGGATGCAGAAGAGGATTTTGAAGAAGTAGAGCCGGGATTCAGGGTACGCAGATTTAAACATGATACTGAAGACACTGAAGAAAATGACGAAGAGCCATTTAATGCCGGAGGAGGAATTATACATGATATCGACAGCAAGAAGCCTCAGGAAAGCGGGAAGGATAACATACCTATAAAGATAACAAGGCCGGAGGCAGGAGATATACTTCCCGACCATGAAGTGGAAAAAATAATGGAAAATTATGATCCGAAACTGGATCTTTCACACTACAAATTTCCGCCTGTTACAATTCTCAGGGAGCATAAATCGGAAAAAGCTTTTAACGACACAGAAGTAATTGAGAATAAAGAAAACATCATAAAAACCCTTGCAGACCACAAAATAAGTATCAGGCATATCTCAGCAACAGTAGGACCTACAGTCACCTTGTATGAAATTGTGCCTGAAAGGGGGGTAAGGCTCGCCAGGATCAAGTCGCTGGAAAATGACATAGCACTCAACCTGTCGGCTTTGGGAATAAGGATTATAGCACCCATCCCGGGAAGAGGTACAGTTGGTATAGAGGTGCCAAATAAGAATCCTGAGATGGTTTCGATGAGGTCGCTTATAACATCAAAAGCCTTCCAGGATTCGAAGTATGACATCCCGCTTGCCCTGGGCAGAACCATCACAAATGATCCGTATATAGTTGACCTTACAAGGATGCCTCACCTGCTGGTTGCCGGTGCTACAGGACAGGGAAAGTCGGTGGGCATAAATGCCATTATCACATCAATACTCTACAAGAAACACCCTGCTGAGATAAAATTTGTGCTTATTGATCCGAAAAGGGTCGAACTTCCGCTGTATTCAAAAATTGAGCGTCATTTTCTTGCAAAAATCCCTGATCAGGAAGCTGCAATTATAACCGATACACAAAAAGTAATCAAGACACTCAACTCCTTATGCATCGAAATGGACAACAGGCCTGAGCTGATGAAGGATGCTCAGGTAAGGAACATAAA
>JABUEV010000476.1 GCA_013314865.1 Bacteroidales bacterium
ATTGGCACTGCCGCTGAATTCGATGCCTTTGTTGTTAACACTTCCTGCATTCTGAAGACCCTTCATTGGAACAGTAATTATCATATTGTCTCCATGTAACATGAATCCTGTCAGTTCAAGATTAATTCTCAGCTTCGGGAAAATATGGAGTATTCCTGTTTCATAATTCATGATAGTCTCCGGATTAAGATTGGAGTTATGGTTCCAGACAAATAACTCCCTGATGGTCGGACTACGGAATCCTTCTGAGAAAGACACTTTCCAGGTAGTGGTTTTCAGTATTTTCCATGCAAAACCGCCAGCAGGGATCCATTCATTGCCATACACTCTATGGTTTTGAAGTCTGAGTCCTGCATTTAAAGTCAGTTTTTCAAGGAGTGTCTGCTGCATAAAAGCATAAACCCCGGCGTCATAAACTGCTGTATCTGTAATAAATACACCATATTTTTCATTTTCTGCCTTTCCGCCGTAGATCAGATAATCGGCCCCGATTGTAAGATTGTTACCTCTGAATAAACTTGCAGATTCATAAAGATTTACGCCATAATTTTTATCATTTGAATGAAATCCGTCGGATATTTTGTGTTCCCCGAAATTGTAAAAAAGTTTTGCTGTGCCGGTTGTCTTTCCAAAATCATTGTCAATGGTCAATGCCCAGTAACCTCTTGTAATATCAAGAGAGTTCCCTGGCTTTGCATTAATGGTGTCAGGACCGGGATCAACTGCATGAAAACCTGCGAGACTTAAATCTGTGTTGATTCTGAAGTTGTTATTGGGCTGATAACCGATTTTGATATATCCGTTTGTGATTTTAAAATCTGAATTTGCACGATGACCATCAGTTCGGTCATGATTGACCGATGCAAAAACACTCAATTTCTCTTTTTTGAATCCGCCGGAAGACATATATTTTTGAGTATTGTATGAACCATACATCAGGTGTGCATTCCCGCTGAAACCTTCTTTCGACTGTTTTTTTGTTATTATGTTGATGACACCACCCATAGCATTAGATCCATACAAGATGGAGGCAGGTCCCCGTATCACCTCTACTTTTTCCACATCAGAAGCGACATAAGAATCGGGGAGAGGATGTCCGAAGATTCCCATGAACTGAGGATGACCGTCTATAAGCATCAGTACTCCGGTAGTAGGACTGCCTCCAATGCCCCTTATTGACACTTGCCCTGCCGCTCCTGTGGAGACACCGAAACCCATTATTCCTCTCTCAGTGATAAAAAGCCCAGGAACCCTCCCGTTCAGAACCGGCAAAAGTGCTGTTTCAATACTCTCAGCTATCTGCCTGTTGGCCACTACTGAAACAGCCATCGGCACATTCTGCCTGCTTACTTTAACAGTAGTTCCTGTGACAACCACCTCGTCAAGATTAATAGTATCATGTAATATTGACTTTAAGACTTCCTGTGAAGAAAGAGGAACCATTAATGTCAGGGCTGTAATTAATGCTGAGAATCTGCATTTCATCTTGAGAAAATTATTGGTATTACGATTTATATAAAAAGTATTATCTGTAAATTAAAAAAATTAATCTGCTTTGCTCATTATAAGCTTTCCATGTTTAATACCTTTTATGCTGATAAGTTTTTCCGACAGATCTGTGAGGATTTTTGCCTTTCCTTTTACTGCTATTATTTCAAGACAGGTTTCATGTGTAAGGTGAAAATGTTGTGAAGAAAGAATCACTTCGAAATAATCGTGCTGTATTTCATTTGACTTTGTGACAATTTCTTTTCTGTGATGATCATAGATCATTACAATGGCACCTGCAACAATATTGTTGCAGTGCCATTTTTTTTCCACTATGTTTTTTTCGATCAAATGCCTTAAACCCTGGGAGCGGTTTGCAAAATTGTTGTCCTGTACATACAGATCAAGTTCTTTAAGAAGTTCCTCCTCGAGGCTCACGCTAAATCGCACGACACTCATAGTAACACGAATTTATGTAAAGGTAATAACTATTCTGTTTTGGCAATGATTTGTCCTGCAATTTTTTCAAAGGCTTCCATGACTTTCCGGTTTTTCTGGCTGAAAACTGTCAGTCCGTTTTCTGCTGCTTCGCCAACCTCCAGGACAAGCGGGATCTGCCCGAGAAGATCGGTGTTCAATTCTTTGGCAAGCTTTAATCCTCCGCCTTTTCCGAAAACATAATAAACCTCGTCGGGATGTTTCTCGGGTGTGAACCATGACATGTTTTCAACTACGCCGAGTATAGGCACATTGAGCCCTGGATTCATAAACATGGAAGAGGCCTTTCTTGCATCATTAAGCGATATTTCCTGAGGGGTTGTGACTATTATTGCTCCTGCAAGATTCAATTTCTGGACTGTTGTCAGCTGTATATCGCTTGTTCCCGGAGGAAAATCAACTATCATATAATCGTTTTCACCCCATTGGGTGTCTTCAAAAAGCTGTGTAAGAGCTTTGCCGGCCATCGGCCCCCTCCATATCAACGACTGACTGTGGTCGATGAAAAAACCGATTGACATTACTTTTACTCCATATTTTTCAACAGGAAATATTATCTGTTTATCACCTATTGCTGTAACATCAGGCTGGGCATCTTCGAGTCCAAGCATCTTTGGTATGGTCGGCCCGAAGATATCTGCATCAACCAGAGCAGTCTTGAATCCGTTACGGGCAAGTGAGACTGCCAGGTTTGCAGCTACGGTTGATTTTCCCACCCCACCCTTGCCTGAGGCTATTACAATTATGTTCTTTACTCCTTCCATAGGA
>JABUEV010000477.1 GCA_013314865.1 Bacteroidales bacterium
GAAGTTTCCCTCTAATAAGATAACCACTTTCGCTACCCATTCTTATTATCTGACCATCCTTCCCGTCGCGCAAACCCCATGCGATATCTCCCAGTGCGTTGTTTTTCATCAGATAGGCATAAAGTTTTTCAATATTTACATTTCCAAGCCCCATGCTGTTGCATACAGGATGATCATTAAGTTCCTTGTATTCTGCACCTGCATAAGCCGAGAGATCACCGTATGCAGTGCTGTCGATGAAACATTTTGCCCTGAAATATTCCCTCCCCATACGGCTTTGTGTAATGATACCTTCTATTTCAGATCCCTTTCTTACAGCACCTGCCACAAGGGTATTTGTGAAAATATTAACACCGGCTTCTGAAAGCATTTCCAGCGCCACAAGTTTGTACAGTTCAGTGTCAATTGCTGTACAGACTGAGTCATAGTCTATTCTTCCGGTGACAATACCATGTCCTGTAGTACCTCCGACAACGAGCAACCTGTCAATAATTTCCTGGGCTATGCCTTTTACAACCTGTCTTTTTTTGACACCAGGAAAGGCTGTCCACAAATTAAAAAAACTGTGCAGAGCGGTGCCTCCTTCAACTACTGTGCCGCCCACATAACCCTTTGCTTCAATCAGTGCAGTTTTTGCCCCTGTCCTGGCCGATGCAACCGCCGCTACCACACCGGCAGTACCGCCGCCTGCCACAACAACATCAAACTGCCTGACCGGCAGTTTCCGGATATCTTCTTCATAAAAGGCAGATTCATGCTCAGGTTGATTGTTAATACCGATTACTGGTAAAGCCAATCCCGACATTAAAATATCTTCAGAAAATTTCCTCCTGTTCATATTATTGTAGATTAATTTGAAATAACATTTCTCTGTTTATAAAGATAGGAAATCATGAAAAACCAGCATAGAAGAAGCTCAGAGAAAGAAATATTTTAGCTTAAGTAATGATAAAAAGCAAATTATATACTTTATCATTTTTGTTGTTTTCAATACTTTTTAAATTGCAGAAAAATAGCATAGGATAATGATCACATTTTGTTTTGCCATTATTATTCTGCTTTCAGGTTATTTTATTTATTCCCGTTTTATAGAGAAAATTGCAGGAGCGGATGGAACCAGGCAGACTCCTGCCTACAAAATGAAGGATGGTGTTGACTATGTTCCGTTGCCATGGTGGAGGGCTTTCCTGATTCAATTTCTCAATATTGCCGGACTCGGGCCAATTTTTGGCGCACTTGCCGGTGCAATGTGGGGACCTGTGGCTTTTTTATGGATTGTCCTTGGTTCCGTTTTTGCCGGGGCCGTGCACGATTATTTTTCGGGGATGTTGTCAATTAAACACAACGGACTGAGCATTACGGAAATAGTCGGGATATACTTGGGCAAAGGCACTAAACAGTTCATGAGAGGATTTACTGTTGTGCTTATGGTGCTTGTAGGGGCAGTGTTCATAATGGGTCCGGCCGGGATTCTTGCCGGCCTTACTCCAGGCTTTCTTCCTCTTACTTTCTGGGTTGTTGTTGTTTTCATTTATTATATTCTGGCAACCATGCTTCCTATCGATAAGATAATAGGAAAGATTTACCCGGTATTTGGTTTTGCATTGATCTTTATGGCCGTTGGACTTATAACAGCCTTATTTGCAAAGGGATATCATATTCCTGAACTAACAGGCAGTACTCTCAGGAATTTTCATGTCAATGCTGAAAAATTTCCTGTTTTCCCCATGATGTTTATTACCATAGCCTGCGGTGCAATATCAGGATTTCACTCTACCCAGTCGCCACTTATGGCACGATGCCTGACAAATGAAAAACTTGGCAGAAGAGTCTTTTACGGTGCTATGATATCCGAAGCTGTGGTGGCAATGATTTGGGCCGCTATTGGAATGAGTTTCTGGGGAGGAATAAGAGAGCTTAACGATGCAATGACAGCAAACAATGGTAATGCTGCTGTACTGGTAAATGAAGTGTCTAACTCGCTCCTTGGTAAATTCGGCGGCTTGCTGGCTCTGCTGGGTGTGGTTGCAGCACCAATCACCTCCGGCGATACTGCTTTCAGGAGTGCCCGGCTTATCGTTGCAGATTTCCTGAAATACAGACAGGGTCCTATCAAAAACAGGCTGTTCGTAAGTATTCCGCTATTTGTTACCGGATTCCTCCTCACACGGATAGACTTCAGTATTATATGGCGTTATTTTGCATGGTCAAACCAGACACTGGCTATGATAGTGCTCTGGGCTATTACCGTATATCTTATGCGTGAGAACAAACCCTGGTTGATTACTCTGATACCGGCTGTTTTTATGACGGCTGTTACGGTTACTTATATTTTAATAGCGCCGGAAGGATTCTCATTGCCTTCATCGATTGCATACCCTGCAGGAGCATTTGCTTCAGCAGCAGCACTTGCAGGCTTTCTGATTTACAATAAGACCTATGCCAAACCAGTGCCCGGAATAAACATCTGAAGAAACATAAAACAGTTCATTTTTAATTCTTTTAACCATGAAAAAACTTTTAAACAGCCGCCGGGATTTCATTAAAAAAGCTGCAGTCGGAACTGCATTGATAGCAGGCCTGCCAGAGATAATCTCAGCCGCGATGCCTCCTGCCAAAACAAAAAAACTGGAGCTTTCAAAGGACAATGTAATTCTCTTCCAGGGCGATTCAATAACAGATTCAGGCAGGAACAGGGAAGACAACAGCTTCAATAATCCAAGAATCCTCGGTTCCGGATATCCACTGCT
>JABUEV010000478.1 GCA_013314865.1 Bacteroidales bacterium
GACCTGAAAATTTCGGAGCAATGGTCTGTAAAGGAATCTTTTGATCACCAAGCATTTTCAGAATAAAGAATAACTCAACCGGCGTTTGCGGGGAAGACACTTCATCCATTGAGACTTCGGGGACAAAATTTCCACTGCCTTTACGGCTTTCAATCTTCCTGTATATTTCTCCTGCCATTTTCGCAGCAAAGAGATACTTTTCTGCTATAACTTTTATTTCTTCAACAGCCACATGATGTGATTCCGGTTTGCCTGGAATAGACAGGCTTCCGGAATATCTGAGGGCGCCTGAAACAAATTCCTTAACTTCATCATCAGAAGCCTTTTTCCCGATATATGATGCAACATCTATCGTAAAGAAATCAGAACTTCCGATAAATCTGTCGACTGTATCAATATTTATATGGTCGGCATCGACGAAATAGGGTTTTTTAAAACCGGCTTCCCTTGTGACGGTATCAGCTTCGTGCCTCACATCAGAAGGTTCAGTACCAATAATCATGTGCTCCCTGTTGGACTTATTCCACACGGGTGTTATTTCCACGCCCTTTTTCCCTGCCTCGATGATAGCCTTAAGTTGTGCGTGACCCTGGTGTCCAAACCGGTCGCCTGTACCTAGAGAGTATTTACCCAGTTTTAACATTTTCAATATTTTTCAGAAAAATTTCAGTCAAGAATTACCTGTTTGTTCTTCGGCGCAAACACATTCATTATTATCCATGCTAACAGATATGCACTTCCTGCGATTGCAAACATAACTACATAGCCTGTTTCAATATGGCCAAGGTTTTTAAAGTGCTGGAGTATTCCTCCGGCGATATATGAAATGAATGCTCCTCCTAAAGCACCGGCCATTCCTCCTATGCCTGTAACAGAACTGACAGCTTTCTTGGGAAATGCGTCAGACACTGTGGTGAAGATATTGGCTGACCAGGCCTGGTGAGAAGCTGCTGCAAGTGCAATAAGGCATACTGCCCCCCAGTTACCTATTGAAGGAGACTGGGCAAACACTATCGGAGTGACCAAAAGGGCAAATATCAGCATGGTATATTTCCTTGCTTTGAAAGGAGTCATCCCTTTTCTTATCATATAACCTGAGACCCATCCGCCTCCGATACTGCCGACTGTTGTCATTGTATATATAAATGCCAGTGGAAGTCCGAAGGACGATACACTCAATCCGGCACCCCTGACGGTAGATAACCATCCCGGTATCCAGAAAAGGTAAAACCACCAAATAGGATCCGTGAGGCCCTTGCCGATAAAGAATAACCATGTCTGACGGTATTTCAAAAGCTTAAGCCATGAGACCTTTTCCACCGACTCAGCCTGTTCATCAAGATCGCTGTGGATAAATGCCAGTTCGCCTGAGGAGACTTTTTTATGTTTTTCCGGAATTTCATAGTAGATAAACCATATGACAACCCAGATAAAGCCAATAGCACCGGTTATTATAAAGGCTGCCTGCCATCCCCATGCTGAAACGATGGCTGGTATGGCCAGGGGGGCTACAATGGCTCCTACATTGGTGCCTGAATTAAAAATTCCTGTAGCCAAAGCCCTTTCCTTTTTAGGGAACCATTCGGCAACTGTCTTTATTGCGGCAGGGAAGTTGCCGGCCTCGCTTATTCCGAGGAATCCTCTCCAGAAACCAAAACCCAGGGCTCCCTTTGCAAGGGCATGCCCCATTGCAGCAATACTCCAAAGAATTACTGATATACCGTATCCTATCTTGGTTCCGAACCTGTCTATCAGACGGCCTGCAACAACCATCCCGACTCCGTACAGAATCTGGAAAGCCATAATAATATGCGAATAAGCTTTTTCACCAATACCAAGATCAGATTCAAGCAGGGGTTTCAAAATTCCTATAACCTGCCTGTCGAGGTAGTTAATGGTAGTGGCGAAAAATATCAGTGCACAGATAGTCCACCTGTAGCTGGTGATTTTTTCAGTTTTTGTCATAATTATTTCGAATAAAGATATCAGACATTGTAAGTAGTTGAGGATGTAGTGCCTCCCCGTCCGGTCCAGTTGGTATGGAAGAATTCTCCTTTTGGTTTGTCAATCCTTTCATAAGTGTGAGCACCAAAATAGTCACGCTGGGCCTGCAGTAGATTGGCGGGAAGCCTTTCACACCTGTATCCGTCATAATATGCGAGTCCGGAGGAGATTGCAGGGACTGGTATACCGTGGATCGCAGCGGTAGAAACAATATTTCTCCAGCCTTGCTGAGCATTTTCAACTTTTGATTTGAAGAAAGGATCCAGAAGCAGATTTGTAAGAGACGGGTTTTTATCAAACGCTTCTTTAATTTTTCCAAGAAATGCGGATCTTATAATACATCCGCCTCTCCACATCAAGGCAATGCCTCCGTAATTCAGGTCCCACTTATATTCTTCTGCAGCCGCCCGCATCAGTGCATAACCCTGGGCATATGAGACAATCTTTGAGGCATACAGAGCCTCTTTCAGATCCTCAATGAGCTTTTTCCTTTCGCCCGTGAACTTTATTGCTGGACCTGACAATATTTTCGATGCTTTCACACGTTCATCCTTAATGGCAGAAAGACATCTGGCAAACACTGCTTCAGCAATTAATGTCAGGGGAATTCCAAGGTCAAGTGCGGTGACACCGGTCCATTTGCCTGTTCCCTTCTGACCTGCTGTATCGAGAATCTTATCAACGAGAGGAGTGCCATCTGAATCTTTATAAGCCAGTATATCCCGGGTTATCTCAATCAG
>JABUEV010000479.1 GCA_013314865.1 Bacteroidales bacterium
AGGCTTTCAGGAAGGTAAATTTTGAATTTTGATCCGACAGGCATAAGCTGAAGGGCTTCCGTCCATCCTGGTATCACACCTGAAAGCGCAAATTCGGCAGGTTCATTTCTTTTGTATGATGAGTCGAACTCTGTACCGTCAATGAATGTACCGACGTAATGCACTCTGACCGTACTGTTGATGGTTGGTTTTGGTCCGGTACCCATTTTGATGACCTCGTACTGAAGACCGCTTGGAGTTACAGTAACACCGTTTCTCTCACTGTTTTTTGTCAGGAAGGCTTCATTTTCAGCAATATAGTCTTTGTATAAAACTTTGTTCTGTTCTTCTTCCCTTTTATATTGAGCCTCTTCACGTTCATTCACAAATGCCTGAATATAGCCTCTAGCTGCGTCATCCGAAAAAAGTGTCTTGCCTTCCCTGGTATCAACCATACCCTTTGCAAGCAAAACAGGATCAATCATGAGGCTGTCGCCTGAAAGAGCATTGTAATAAACCACACCAAAAGCATAAGAAAGTGAATCTTCTTTTGTTTTAAGCTTTGCAGACTTTATTGAACCGCTTCCGCAAGATGTCAGAATGACGCCAGCAAGCACTGTCAGAAAAAATAAACCCTTGAATTTCATAAAATACATTTTAAAATAAATTTTGGCAAAGATAATACTTTAGCTCATGCAAAATTATTTATTCCCAATTATTTTCAGGTTTTTATTGCTTTTATGACATGTCTTTTTCCGGGAGGGCCGGGAAGGAGATTCACCTTAAATCCGCATGATCTCAGGTTTCGTTTAACCTCCCCTTTAGCTGAATAGGTCACCAGAATTCCATTTCTGACGGTTGCCCGGGATATCTTCTCAAATACATTCATATTCCAGATGTCAGACTGTTTATCAGGGCCAAATGCGTCGAAATAAACCAGGTCATACTCGCCGGCAATTGGGTCACTTATGATGTCTCCTTTTATTTTGGCAAGTGTGAAATTTTGAGTGATTTTTTCCGGAACATTCCATTTTGCGTTGTGGATGGCCTTGTAGAGCTCAGCCCCATATGGAGCTGTAAGTTCGCCATAGTTTAGTATGCCGGTAATTTCGTCAGGCAGAGGATATTTTTCCATAGAGGTATAAAAAATCCTTCTTTCGTCCCTGATGCTTTCAATGGCAGTCAGCAATGCATTAAGACCTGTTCCGAATCCTGCCTCAAATATCCTCACCGGATTTGTGACACATGACTTATATCCGTAGTCAATGTAAACAAGGCCTGATTCTCTTATAGCTCCATGAATAGAGTGGTAATGCTCATCCAGAGCAGGGATGTAGATGGTATGTGAACCGTCTTCAGTAATCTTTACCAGCATTTCAGCCTGTTTTTCCAAAACCATTTCAATTTTACTTTTTAATTTTTCAAAGTAAAGTTTTATTTTTAACTCGTGATTATCATAAATTTAGTCAATAAACAACAAATCAAAACAGCCAAATACCATGAAAAACAGACAAACGAGAAGAGATTTCCTCAGGCTGACTGCAGCAGGCACCCTGGGTGCAATAGCATTTTCGCATTATGCATGCAAAAACACCGGAACAGCAAAGAAAAAGGCCGCTGAAGCTGTTGATCCCAAAACTTTTGGAATAGGGTTACAGCTTTACACCATACGCGATGCGATGGCTGTTGATGTTCCCGGTTCATTAAAGAAGGTGTCAGAAGCCGGTTACAAATACCTTGAACTGGCTGGCTATGCCGACGGAAAATTTTACGGATATGCACCTTCTGAATTCAGAAAGATGGTTGAGGATCTGGGGATGGAGATATTAAGCAGTCACACCCAGGTGGAAGCTCAGGGCATCACTCTTGACAATGCAAAGAAAATGGCTGATGACCATGCGGCTCTTGGAGTGAAGTATTGCGTTCAGCCATGGATTGTTGAAGAAGCAAGAACCACAATAGCCAGCTACCAGAAAATGGCAGCTGACTGGAATCAGGTCGGACAAATTATGAAAGATGTCGGAATCAGATTTGGTTATCACAATCATAATTTCGAATTCGACAATGTTGAAGGCAAAATTCCGTATTTTGACATCTTCATGGTTGAACTGAATCCTGATCTTGTCACCATGGAACTTGACATGTTCTGGACAACAAAAGCCGGGCAGGATCCGGTTGAAATAATCAAAAAATATCCGGGAAGGTTTGAGTTGTTCCATATGAAAGATATGTTCACCAAACAGGAACCTTTCTTTACGACGGTCGGTGTAACCGACTTTGCTCCTGTTGGTGCAGGACTGATTGATTTTAAGGCAATTCTGGCAGTTAAGGATATTGCAGGAATGAAATACATGATTGTTGAACAGGACAGCACCCAGGACGGAATGCCTTTTGAAGCAATCAAGACAAGTATTGTAAATCTTACAACAAAAATACTTGTGTAATACTCATAAATAAATTATTAAGAAAGTAACCGCAGTGGCTTTTTTAACACTGCGGTTTTTTTGTATCATTTCAACAAGGTGTGATCATTCAGCCTTGCTATGATTTTCTGGTACTCCAGCTCTGTCTGCAGTAGTCTGTCTTCAGTGCTGAAGATAACATCGAGGTATGAGAAATAATCAATAATGCTGATTTCGCCGTTTTCAAGAGCAATATCATAGCTTCTTGTGTCCCCGTTTTCTTCGAGAATGTTCCTTAATTCCAAAACGCTCTTCTTCAGTGCAAGCATAACGGAATACTCCCCCATGATTTCAGATTTG
>JABUEV010000480.1 GCA_013314865.1 Bacteroidales bacterium
AGTTTTAAATATTATTTTTGAATCGTTAAACCGTTAAAAATGAGTGAACACCAGAAACTATCCGTAATCCCCAATGAAGTTATAGCAAGCAAGATTTATTTAATCAGAGATAAAAAAGTAATGTTGGATCGTGATCTGGCAGACCTATATGGCGTAAAGGCTATCCGTTTACGAGAGCAAGTAAAAAGGAATTCAGAACGCTTTCCGGAGAATTTTATGTTCCAGTTGACAAAAAATGAAGTTGATATCCTGGTATCGCAAAATGCGATACCTTCCAGGAAACATCTTGGAGGCTATTTGCCATACGCATTTACAGAACATGGTATTTTGATGCTTGCTAATGTTATTAAAAGCGAAAGGGCAATCAAAGTAAGCATTCGAATAATAGAGATTTTTGTCAAATTACGTGAGATGTTGCTTGCTTACAAAGATTTACTGCGGAAGCTGGAAGAAATGGAAAGAAGATACACGGACCATGATCAGAAGATCATGCTCATATTTGAATATTTGAAAGAACTGGAACAGGCTAGGCAAACGGAATTAGAGCAAAACCCGAGAAAAGTAATCAAAGGCTTTCGGAAAGATAAGGAGTAGTTACCAGGATCCCGTTCGCCCCAAACTGCCAGTGCTGCCATCCCTTCAAAAAATCATCCTGTAGTCCTGTCAGCCGCTCGGTCTGACCCGCCACTAACGAATGCCCCCTTTAACCTGGGGCAGAAAAGGTAAGCCGTCAGATCTGCCCACCACAAGGTTAAAAAAGAATCCCGTCAAGAAATTTTACCTATCCTGATTAGATCTTTAGCAGTGTAAATTTTTTATGACTGGAACCTAGCCTTGCCGGCCTGGGTCTGGTTCTTAATCAGTATTTAGGGTTAATCCTGGCTTAAAATCTTTGGACAATCTGTCGGAATCAGAGGCAGGAAAAACTTATTCATCAATAAGGAATTTTTTGTTATTTCCGGACTCCTTTTCATTGGTGACTTTGGCTCCGCCCGCGGTTATTAATATTATGCTCCTACGGAGCAATATCATGCCTGTTAACGCTTCCAAATAGATATGAGACCGAACTTCTTTCAGGTTAGTTTCTTATGTACATTCCATGGAACGGAACCATAAATGATAATGATTACGACAGAAAATTCATTGGAAAGCCTAAATGATTGACTGATGATCTGCCTTTCCGGTCAATTAAAAAACCGCCTTATTAACCCTCTTCTCTCAGTATCTCAATCATCTCAATGACGGCTTCGGCATCACCTGCCTCCCTGACCGGAGACAAACCTGCCAGTGCCCTCGCCTTGTTAAGATCATCATCTGAAATGTAATCCTTCCCGATCAGAACCTGATACAGTATTGCAGATTTAAGAGTGTTTGCCTTAATACGGAATGTATGCGGACTTAACCTTGACGGAAATATATGCACATACCTGCTCTCATTTGCATTATATTTCAATGTCCACAACGAACCATCACGAACTTCGACAATCCTGTAACTGCTGTAACTTGTACCTGCCCATCTGGCATAAGAATGCTGTGAAAGAATTTTATTTTTTTCAAGAAAGGCAATTATTTCCTTAAAAATATCATCCTGACTCAGCTCCCCTTTATAAATATCCATAACACAGTTTCCCAGATGCTTCAATTCCCTGATAAAATCGTGAGAACCCGGATAACTTTCAGTTTCAGATTTCTGGTTTACATACTGCCTTATAAAAGGCAGGTAGTGCTTCAAAGGATTGAAAAGCAGAGGGTGGGGTATGTGGCTCATCAGATCCATAATGCAAAGATAATCCAAACAAAAGTTGAATATTAATTATGTACTCAAAATTGCCAAGCCGAAGAATAATTATCTTTATAAATCTGTTTTTATTCATTTTCTTCTTGAGAGGCATGGTATCAAATTATGAAAAAAATGGTTGTAATTACCAAAAACTATAGCCTATGAAAACTTCAAACGAATCAAGACGCAGGTTCCTTAAAAAAACCGCACTTCTGACTGCCGGAATTACAATTATCCCGGGCCATGTAATGAGTAAGCCCGGTCGAAGAGCCCCGAGTGATAAACTTAATATAGCAGGCATCGGCATTGGAGGCAAAGGCCATGTTAACCTTAAGGCCATGTCGACTGAAAACATTGTCGGCCTGTGTGATGTGGACTGGAAATATGCCGACAACTGCTTTAAGGAATTTCCTTCAGCAAAAAGGTACTGGGACTGGCGTAAAATGTTTGATGAAATGGAAAAATCAATTGATGCTGTAATGATTTCCACAGCCGACCACACACATGCTATTATTGCCGCCACTGCCCTGACACTTGGTAAGCATGTATATTGCCAGAAACCTCTTACGCACTCAGTGTATGAATCCCGTCTGCTTACAAAACTTGCTGAAAAATACAAGGTTGCCACGCAAATGGGCAATCAGGGCAGTTCGGGAGATGGCGTCAGGCAGTTATGTGAATGGATCTGGAACAATGAAATAGGTGAAATACGTGAAGTTCATGCATGGACCGACAGGCCTATCTGGCCCCAGGGGATACAACGGCCTGCAAAGGCAATGCCGGTGCCAAAGACTCTTAACTGGGATTTGTTTATCGGTCCGGCACCAGTGCGTCCGTACCATGAGATTTATACTCCCTGGAACTGGAGAGGCTGGTGGGATTTCGGCACAGGAGCATTCGGCGACATGGCATGCCATGTACTCGATCCTGTGTACCGTTCTTTGAAACTGGGTTATCC
>JABUEV010000481.1 GCA_013314865.1 Bacteroidales bacterium
TTGAGATTCCTGCACGGTAGATTTGATTTTTGAAAGCATAATCATTACATTCTCTGAAATCTGAGTAAATCAGATTTACAAGCTCACGAGCCATTTTCCAAATTTCAAGCTCCTCAAAATTTCTGATTGTTGTCATTTTAGCACAAATATTAAGTGAGACATAATTTATTGCATTCTAATTTAATAAATTTATTTTGTCTCAATGCTATTTTAAATAGAGTACTTAGATTTACAACCTGCATAACCGCACAACCCTATAACCTGCATAACTTTTCTATCTCCCTCCCTTTACCAGGTTAATCAGCTGTACCCTGTTTTTTACGTTGGTCTTAATATATATTCTGTGAGTATGATCCTTGACTGTCTGCAGACTGATAAAAAGCTTGTCAGATATCTCCTTATTGGTCAGACCGTTGCAGATTTCTCTGACAATATCTGATTCCCTCGGGGAAATATCATATTTTTTACAGAACTCTTCATATGTTAATCCGTTCACAGTCTCTTCCGGGATCTCCTTTAATGCACTGCCATAGGTGAACCATATAGGAAGAAAAGTATTCCCGGCGAAAAAAAGAAAAATAAAAATTAAAGCCATCCAAACCTGCGTAGAATAGAGGATAAGGGATATGCATTGAATCAGCATTATCAGAAAAATTGCAGGAGCGATTATCTTGAGTTCATTTTCACTTATTCCATTTTTCCGTTGTCTGGCAAAATGTATGAAGAATGAGGCAACGAAGAGCCACACAAAATGAGCAGTTATAAAATAGTACTTTAAAAGTAACGCAGTGTCTGTGGCAAACTTTCCGGTTACAAGATAACCAATTACAATTATCACTGAGAAATTAAATACCAGGAATACAGGCACAAACCACTTTGCCGGATTCCGTCCGGAAATCCTGATTGAAAACTGCAGAAGCATTAGCCATGCAAACACCAGGAAAGGTAATCCAAGCAATACAGAAATATCTGAAAACATTGACAATAACTCAGATGAGATGTTTTTTGCAAGCAGGCTGTTAATCAGCATCTGTCCCCACAATCCGTAAAACCCGAAAGCATAAACAAAAACCTCGAAATAGAGCAGGTATGAGAATATCTCTACCTTCGATCCTGACCTGAGTCGTGAAGAAAGTGAAATACCTCCTGCTGCCATTGCTACAGTAAGCACAAAAACAAGGTAAGCCAGAATCTGAATCATCTGTTAAAGTTAAAAAAATCAGAAATACCTGATTGCGCACCCGGATTATTATTGTCAGGTGATGATTATTTACCCTTCACTACTTTGGTATTGATCCGGATACATAAGTAGGAAATAAATATAATCACTACTTAAGTATGCAATGTATGATAAATAACCGGTGTAGATTTGTATTGACAGTAAGATTTTCTATTAGTATTAAAAAAGAAAAGAATGGAAAAGGTTAATGAATACAGGTTGTTCCCCACATTCGGGGACAGTTTCGGAACGGGCTGGAGGGTTATGATGGACAATTTTCTGAGACTATTGCTTGTAGTTTTTGTATTGTTCATACTAACAGCTCCTCTTAAAGGCTTAAATTTCGAACTTGATCATAATGATCTGAGAAAATTTCCCTGGGAATGGAGTGACTGGAATAAAGTTTTCGGTATGGCTTCACTTGGAATCTTTGCGGCATTTATTATGATTATTATGCTTCTTTACAGCTTCCTGGCAAAGCCGGTAATTGAGTACGGAGCAAAGATGATATTTCTTCAGGCTGTAAGGAGAACAAAACCGGACTTTGAATTGCTTATTAAAGGTTTCTGGGAAAACTATTTTCCTATCATCCTGGCAAATCTGATGGTTTTTGGATTGGTAGTGATAGGCTTTTTTGCACTGATAGTTCCGGGCATTATCATAGCCTGCCGACTTGCCTTCACTCCATATATCGTCATGGACAAGAAACTTGATCCCATCGAAGCGGTTGAACTTAGCTGGAAACTAACCCGCGGGCACGGTTGGACCATTTTTCTGATGGGCTTTGTCTCTTTCTTTATTTATATAACAGGTCTCATGATCCTGTTTGTAGGCATCTTTCCTGCTGTAATCTGGGTTAAAAGTGCATTTGCTAGCTTATACCAGTCAGTGCTCCTTGAGAAAGAAAAACCCGCTGAGATCACTGTTCAATAGAAAAGACTGAAATATATCGGATATCCTGCAAGGATTTTAGTACTCCGGCCGGAAGATTTGACTGGCCGGATTACTATTTCAAACTCAAATTATTCCTTTTGAGATCGCCGTTTTAATAAGGGCTGCTGTATTTCTCGCCTCCAGCTTGATAAGAAGGTTTTTACGATGGCTGTCCACTGTGGATGCACTGATAAATAGCTTTTCTGCAATTTCCTGGTTTGTAAGGCCGTCTGCAATAAGCTTTAAAATTTCTGTTTCACGGCGTGTAATTACCGGTTCATTGTTTTCCTTACCTTTCTTTGTGCTTATAAGTTCTTTAACACCTTTGCCGAAATAACTTCCCCCTTCAAGCACTTTTGAAATAGCATCAGTTATGTCATTAATATCTGAAGTTTTAAGAACAATTCCGTTTACACCTGCCTGCAAAGATTCTTCAATTACATGACGCTGAGCCAAAGATGTGACAACCAGAACCCTGAGGTCCGGTACCCGGGATCTGGCAATTGAACAAAACTCGATTCCGGAAATATCAGGCAGGTTAATATCCAGAATTACAATATCGAAATGATTGCTGTTAAGGTA
>JABUEV010000482.1 GCA_013314865.1 Bacteroidales bacterium
CTCAGACCCGAACTTCCTTTTAAAATCATTTTTTCCCTGGGCCGGTCCTCAACAGCCCACCTGGTAATTTTCATTGACATGCAGCGAGAGAAATAAATCAGAGGTGCAATATAAAAAATCCCGGGGTAATAAAAAATAAAAAGGGGCATCTTACTGACACCCCTCCGTTGTATATGAAAAAATTCTACTGATTAAGCAAGGCTGTTCACGTGTTTTGCTACTGATGACTTCAGGTTTGCGGCCTTATTGGCATGAATAATGTTTTTCTTGGCAAGTTTGTCAAGCATTGAGCTCAGTTTGGGAAGCATCTCAGCCGCTGCCTTTTTGTCGGTAGTGTTACGAAGAGCTTTAAGGGCATTACGCATTGTCTTTGCGTAATACTTGTTCTGTTCTTTTCTTCTGGCAGTCTGCCGAATTCGTTTTTCTGCTGATTTATGATTAGCCATCTTAATTAAATATCATTTAAAATTCGTAGTCCATAGGGGAATCGAACCCCTGTTACCAGGATGAAAACCTGACGTCCTAACCACTAGACGAATGGACCGTTAAAAGAACCTCAAAAGCGGATGCAAAGAAACAATCTTTTTTTTGATCTGCAAAATTTTTCTCTCAAAAAACAACACCTTGGTGCACAGGGTATAATTTTACGGAAAGAGTTGCTGTAAAGGATATTATACAGATGCCGGTTAATCAGATAACAATTCTTCCGATATTGTCTTCAGATCAAGTCCGTCGAAATCACCTGAGCTCATAAAGAGATACAGGGGATTTGGAGGATTTAATTTTTTAATACTGCTGATCATCTCTGCAGAATCATCAAACACTTCCGTGTTTTCCTGCCCGAAAGCCTCTCTCACCATTTCCCTGGTAATCGGCGGAAGGTTTTTCGCCTTTACAACCCCGGGATTGAAATACACGAACCTGAAATCAGCATTTTCAAGTGTTCCCCGGTAAAATGGCAGAAAACTGATGTTCAGGCTTGAGAAGGTATGAAGTTCAAGGCATGCCACCACTTTCTTACCCGGGTACCTTGAAGCCACAGCTTCAACAGTTGCTTTGACCTTCGACGGAGCGTGGGCAAAATCGAGGAAGGCAACGCCATTGGTGTTTTCAAAGATTTTCTGAAGCCTGCGCGAGGTTCCTGAGAAAGACTGAATGGCTTCATAAAAATCATCTTCGCTGATTCCTGCGGCCATGCAAGCCTCCCTGGCCGCAGAGAGATTTTGCATGTTATGTTCACCAAATATCTTCACGGGGACCACCCTGCATATTGTTGCGGCATAAAATCCGGTTTTATTCTGAAAATATCCATGAACCCTGTAAGGGATTTTCCTGATGTTATTTCCGGTTTCAGCCGCGATTTTTTTTACTTCACTGTCATCCGCAAAATATATAAGTGTTCCGCCGTCAGTTATCGTTTCAGCAAAAAGCCTGAATTGTTCCCTGTATTCCTCAAAGGTGGGAAACACATTCATGTGATCCCAGGCGATGCCGTTGATTATTGCAATATCAGGCTTGTAATGAAGAAATTTGGGGCGTTTGTCAATGGCAGAAGTAAGATATTCATCACCTTCAAAGACCGCAATGGTAGAATCTTCAGAGATTCCGACAGGCGACTCAAATCCGTCAACTGATGAACCTGCCATGTAGTCGAATTTCAATCCAAGGTGTCTGAAGACATGCATTATCATGGCTGTGGTTGTTGTTTTGCCGTGACTTCCGGCCACAACTATCCGCTTTTTGTTTTTTGTCTGTTCGTACAGGAATTCAGGAAAGGAGTAGATTTTCACGTCTGTTTCCAGCGCTTTGAGCAACTCAGGATTTTCTCTGCCGGCGTGCATGCCGAGAATCACATAATCAAGATCCGGTGTGATTTTAGACGGGTCCCATCCGGTTTCAGGAGGAAGAAGACCAAAGCTGGCAAGACGAGACTTTGCCGGCTCAAATATTTCATCATCCGATCCTGTAACGATATATCCCCTTTTACGGAGGGTTATTGCAAGGTTATGCATTACCGCCCCGCCGATTGCAATAAAATGTACTTTCATCTACACGTCACATATCTGGATGCACTTTCTCAGGGATGCCAGCTTATCTTTTGAAGAAGGCACAAATTCCTGACCGACAAATCCTTTATAACCGGTTTTAACAAGTGCTTTCATTATGGCCGGGTAATTAAGTTCCTGTGTTTCGTCTATTTCATTTCTTCCCGGCACACCTCCTGTATGGACATGTCCGATATACTGACTGTAACGGGTAATGTACTCTATTACATTGCCTTCCATAATCTGCATGTGATATATGTCATACAGCAGTTTAAATCTTTCGGAACCTACCATTTCACAGAGAGCGGCACCCCAGGGTGTATTGTCACACTGGTAATCCTTGTGTCCGAAACTGTTAAGCAGTTCCATAATTATGGTAACGCCATGTTTTTCTGCAAGAGGCATTATTTTTCGCAGGCCTTTTGCACAGTTAATCAGACCTTCGTAGTCATTCATTCCTTCCCGGTTTCCGGAAAAGCATATCAGGTTTGCAACGCCGGCCTCTGCAGCTTTTGGTATCATTTTCTCATAATCAGCAATCAGTTTTTCATGATTGCTGATACGGTTGAAACCCTTTGGAATGCCCCAGTCGGTTGCATAACCAACAGCACATTTCAGTCCGGCTGCTGATACAACCGGCCATTCCTTTTCTTCAAGAAGCTCAATTGATTCAATACC
>JABUEV010000483.1 GCA_013314865.1 Bacteroidales bacterium
TGATGCAACCCGGCTGACAAAGTCATCATAAACCTTGTCAATCGTCTTTTGCATAACTTCTTTTTCATAAACGCTCATTGGCCGGTATACTGAGGGGAAGTCTGAATTTTTATTGGTATTGACAGTCTCTGTTGAGACGCCTAGTTTTTGTTTCATCAGTTTGTCTACATTTGGTATAAGGCCGAAAACGCCTATTGATCCTGTGATTGTAGCCGGGTTTGCCAGGATTCTGGTTCCGGGCGCTGATATGAAGTATCCCCCTGAAGCGGCATAGTTCCCCATGGAGATCACAACAGGCTTTTTCTGTGCCGCAAGATCAAGTTCCCGCCAGATCATGTCTGAAGCTATTGCATTTCCTCCCGGAGAGTTTACCCTCATAACAATGGCTTTAACTGAGGAGTCGCGCCTGACATCCCTTATAAGGTCGCAATATGCATTTCCTCCTATGTTATAGTCGCTCCCCTTGCCGGTTACAATGGATCCGGAAGCATAAATCACAGCTATTTTATCTCTTGAATAGGCTTTTTTCTCCGGGGAAGGCACCTTGGTGTATTTGTTCATAGGCACCAGATAAATCTTATCATCGGTGGTCAGTCCTGACCGGATTTTCAAAGTGTCAATCAGACCGTCGCGGTATATCAGTCCGTCGACCAGTCTGTTTTCGAGTGCTGAAGCGGCAAGGTAGCCGGAAAGATTGTCAGCCAGGGAGTTCAATGTCTCCACAGGAATGTTTCTCGATTTTGAAATGGCTGAGACTGCATGCGACCAGATCGAACCGACATACTGGCTAATCTGCTCCCTGTTTTCCTGGCTCAGTTTATCAAGAACAAAGGGTTCAACTGCACCCTTAAACTTTCCGTGACGTGTGACCTGCACCTCAACACCCAGTTTTTCAAGCGCATCCTTGTAGAACATCACTTCTCCGCTCAATCCTTTAAAGTCGAGTATTGAGCCCGGATTTATAAATATTTTATCGGCTGCTGATGACAGATAATAACCTTCCTGTGTCAGCAGATAATCGGAATATGCAATCACAAATTTCCCGCTGGTTTTGAATTTTTCAATTGCTTCACGTATCTCTCCTGTTGTGGCCCATCCTGACCCGAGAAGGCCGTTTTCGATAAGTATTCCCTTAATTTTCTTATCGGCAGCGGCTTTCTCGATGTTTTTAAGGATGTCATTCAGCCCTGTCGCAGGAGTAACTGACATATTCAACAGATCAAGCCCCGCAAATGGATTGGGATCGGTTCTGTCGGGTATTTGTACTCCGGCCTTCAGCACAAGCACTGAATTTTCCTTGATTGCAGCGGGTTTGTCTCCTGCTGCTATCATTGCACTCAGGCTGGCCAGCATTATAATCAGGAAAAGGATGGAAGCAATTATGATTCCGGTTATCGTCGCCAAAGTATATTTGAGAAATTCTTTCATGATTCTGTAATTTAACCTATTGGGAGGTAAATATATAAAAAACAAAATGATTTGATCATTAATACATTGCGATTTGATACCTTTAAGATGGAAATCAAATGTATGAAAACCGTATTTCTAGGCATCGGTACAAACCTTGGCGACAGGGAGGAAAATCTTAAGAAATCTCTCCGGATTATTTCGGAAACATCCGGGAAGATAACTGCCGTATCATCCGTTTATGAGACAGAACCATGGGGATTTGAAAGCGGGAATCTTTTCCTTAACATGGTGGTTCAGATAAAAACAAAGCTTACACCCAAGGTGCTTCTTAAAAGGATAATGATGACAGAGGCAGTTATGGGGAGAATCAGGGCAGGCAAAGGGTATTCTTCAAGGCTGATTGATATTGACATTCTGTTTTATGATGACCTTGTGACAGACCTGCCGGAACTGAGGATACCTCATCCCCGAATACCCGACAGGAGGTTCATTCTGGTTCCCTTATGCGAGCTGATTCCGGATTTCATCCATCCCATCCTGAAAAAAACCATGGCACAGATGCTTGCTGAGTGTCCCGACCATAAAATGGTAAAACTCTATAAAGGCTGGCAGACCTTAGAACATTCCTAGTATAGAAAACAGCACGACCGCAGGACTGCAAGACTGCATGACTGCATGACTGCATGACTGCAAGACTTCATATAAGGCCGTTGTCAGCAAAGCTGTAATAATCCTTTCCTGAGATGATAATATGATCGAGGAGCTGGATATCCATCAGATTGCCGGCTTCCTTGATTTTAGCTGTTATTTTGGAGTCAGATTCGCTAGGATTAAGGTTTCCTGACGGATGGTTATGACAGATGATGATGGAGGAAGCAAGGTTTTCAACTGCTTTTTTCATAACTATTCTCACGTCAGTCACGGTACCGCTGATACCTCCCTGGCTAAGCCGCATTCTGCTGATGATTTTGTTGGATCTGTTTAGAAAAAGTATCCAGAATTCCTCATAAATCAGGTCAGAAAGAACCGGATAGAATATTTCAGCCACATCCTTTGAACATTTTATCTGCGGCGTTTCTGGCATTTCAGACTGTTTACGCCTTCGGCCAAGCTCGAGAGCTGCGGATATGATTACTGCTTTTGCCTGTCCGATTCCCCTTATTTTTTTAAAGTCCTGCAGGGAAAGTCTGCCCAAAGTGTTTAGGTTATTCCCGGCCATCTCAAGAAGTTCCCGGCCAAGATCAACGGCAGATTTGTTTCTGGTACCTGTACCAATGAGGATTGCAATCAATTCGGCATCGCTCAGACCCGA
>JABUEV010000484.1 GCA_013314865.1 Bacteroidales bacterium
TATATGCACGATGCAGGAAATTTCTTGAACCGGCCTGCATGAAGATAATAAACAGTGAAGCTCTCGAGCCTGCAAGAAGGGTATGTAAAATCCTGCCTGCAGAACTCGGGGAAAAAGTTGGTGATTATGCCAGTCTCTGCGTTGCCGTCACAGGAAATGGATAAGCTCCTGTCCTGAAGTTTGCATTATTATCTGATCTATAACAAAACTTTACCAATGAAAAACAGCAATAAGAATCCTGGAAATAATCTGCCCCGCAGAACATTTCTGGCAATGATTGCATCAGGCACTGCTTCGGTGTTGTTTATGCCGGCAGGTGAACTTGCTGGACTCCAGGGTAGATTGACTTCCAAATGGCCTTCAGGTGCTTCAAAACTCAGAATACACATGATAGGCAATGCCCATATTGATCCTGTATGGCTATGGCCATGGCCTGAAGGCATGGCTGTTGTGCACAGCACATTCAGGTCGGCTCTCGACAGGATGAAAGAGACGCCTGACTTCACTTTCACTGCAAGTTCAGCTCAATTCTATCAGTGGGTTGCGGAAAATGATCCTGAAATGCTCTCTGAAATAAAACAGATGGTTGAACAGGGCAGATGGAATATTGCGGGAGGCTGGTGGGTTGAGCCGGATGTGAATATTCCGGGCGGAGAAGCATTGGTCAGACAGGGTTTATACGGACAGCTCACACTGAAAAAGCTTCTGGGCCGGAAAGCTGATACCGGGTTCAATCCAGATTCATTCGGGCATGCAAATACTCTTCCTCAGATACTTAAACTGCAGGGGTTAAACAACTATGTGTTTATGAGGCCTATGCAGAATGAGAAAAGCCTGCCCTCAAACCTGTTCTGGTGGGAAGGACCTGACGGAACACGAATTCTTACGTACAGGATTCCGGTCAGTTATGTCGATCGCGGCGATGTAAGAACAAGAATCGAACAGGTTATCAGCCAGTTAAAAGACTATCCTGCAAAAAGCTTTATGGTTTATTTCGGGGCAGGTGATCATGGAGGAGGCGCAACAAAGGAAAATATCTCCTCGATACAGTTACTGCAGTCAGAAAAGGGAGCTCCGGCTGTATTTTTCAGTACGCCTTCTGATTTCTTTAAAGAAGTCAGGAAAGATTCCGACCTGTCTCTGCCTGTTGTCAGCGATGAACTACAGCACCATGCCGTGGGATGCTATACTGCCGAAGCTGAAATAAAGAAAAAAAACAGGCTTTCCGAAACCATGCTGGTTACAGCTGAGAAAATAACCGCAGTGGGTTCAGTGGTCTGGGGCTGTAATTATCCAATGGATGAATTTACAAACGCATGGAAAAGAGTTCTCTTTCTTCAGTTTCATGACAGCCTTGCAGGAACCTCAGTACCTGGTCATTCAAAGACGGCTGAAGAAGGTTTTGGAGCCGCAATTGACGCTGCAAACCAGGCAATATACAAATCTGTCCAGAAACTTGAATGGCAGGTCCCTGCGTTGGATCCGCAATCACAATATCTTCTTGCCTTTAATCCTCATCCATGGGCAACAGTGTCAAATTTAGAATATGACTTTAACTGGGACATTAAGAATCCATCACTGGTCATAGATGAATCAGGAAATCCCCTTCAGCACCAATGGACAACTGCAGGAACTGAAACCGGAACCCGCAAGGGTTTGATTATCAGAACTTCACTGCCTGCTTTCGGATACAGGCAGGTCAGGCTCAAAATGGACAATCCTCCGGATTTCATCCATACTGTCAGATCTGCAAATGACATAATGGAAAATGATTTTCTGAAAATCTCTTTTTCAAAAGACGGAACAACAAGTATTTATGATAAAGAGACAGAAATGGAACTATTTGCAGGCGGAGCCACAGGATGCAGGGCAATTGTAATAAATGATCCCAGCGACACATGGAGCCATGATGTAAAATCATTTGAGGATGAAGCAGGAATGTTTGGAAATGCTGTTGTCAAAACACTCGAATCAGGACCTCTCAGGGCTATTGTCAGAGTTATTTCCACGTATGGTACCTCAACACTTACTATTGATTGGATTCTTTATGCCGGTTTGCGCTCAGTGGAGGCAAGAATAAATCTTAACTGGAATGAAAAACTTAAAATGCTGAAATTTTCATTCCCGGCTAACCTTGTCTCACCAGAGATAACAAATGAGACCCCTTACGGATTTATAAACCGTAAAGCGAATGGCAATGAGGAATCCGGACAACGCTGGATCGACATAACCGGGTTTAACAATGATGTAAAACGCGGATTCACGATCATAAATGACGCAAAATACGGATATAGTGTAAAAGAAAATGATGTTCGCATCACTGTCATTCGTTCGGCGGTTTATGCTCATCATGTTCCCCGTGTACTTGACATGAATAGCGAACATTTGTGGATGGATCAGGGAATTCATACCTTTCGCTTAATGCTTATTCCGCACCTTGACTCATGGATGGAATCGGAAATACCAAGGAGAACTGAAGAATTCATGACCCCTCCTGTCCTGATTTATCAGGGAATTCA
Source organism: Bacteroidales bacterium (assembly GCA_013314865.1). Lineage (GTDB taxonomy): Bacteria > Bacteroidota > Bacteroidia > Bacteroidales > VadinHA17 > LD21. The sequence continues at coordinate 2,520 of JABUEV010000484.1, forward strand.
CGGAGGAATAATGCCAGGATCAGGTGACTTCCTTTCTGTAACCCCGGCAAATGTAATTGTAACTGCAATCAAGAAAGCTGAGGACGGAAGTAATGATATCATTTTCAGATGCGTGGAGACGAGCGGCAGAAAAACAACCGGATTGATTAATATGAAATTTGCTGATCTGAAAT
>JABUEV010000485.1 GCA_013314865.1 Bacteroidales bacterium
AACCTGTTACACATGTGTCAGGGAATGCCCTGCAAAGGCAATCCGTATCGTGGGCGGACAGGCTGAGGTTATTGATGACAGGTGTATCGCATGCGGTAACTGTACAAAAGTATGCAGTCAGGGTGCAAAAGTATATCTGAAAACCGGCGACAGGGTGATGAAATTGCTTGAAAGTGAACCCAAAGTTTCTGCAATTGTTGCCCCGAGTTTTCCGGCTGAATTTCATGATATTCCCGATTACAGAATTATTGTAGGAATGATCCGTGCCCTGGGCTTCCGCTATGTGGCTGAAGTATCCTTTGGAGCTGACCTTGTGGCAGACAGATACAAAAAACTGGTGTCTGAAAACAAAAATTATTACATTTCTTCTGATTGCCCGTCAATCGTAAACTATATTAAATACTACCATCCTGATCTGGTTGACAACCTTGCCCCGGTTGTCTCCCCCATGGTGGCTATGAGCAAAGTAATCCGCACCAAATACGGAGCTGACACAAAGGTTGTTTTCATTGGTCCGTGTGTTGCCAAAAAGGCTGAAAGCGGCGATATTGACGAGGCAATAACTTTTGCAGAACTCAGAGATCTCTTTTCAGAGAAAAATATTAAACAGGATAATGTCACACCATCAGGATTTGATCCGCCTCTGGGAGGCAGGGGTGCCATTTTCCCTGTCACTAGGGGATTGCTTCAGACTGCCAACATCAATGATGATGCAATAACCGGAAATATCATAGCTGCTGAAGGAAGGAATGATTTTCAGGAAGCACTGAAGGAGTTTGAAGCCGGTTTAATCAAAAACCAGCACATGGAACTCCTATGCTGTGAAGGATGCATTATGGGGCCCGGATTGTCGAAAAGTGGCAAGCAGTACAACAGGCGTACTCTGGTTTCTTCTTACGCAGGCAGAAAGATGCAGGAAATGGATTTTGAAGAGTGGAAAAAGGAATTTGACTCTTACGCATCACTGGACCTTTCCGCTAAGCATCTTCCTGAAGATCGCAGGTTTGATATCCCCGGCCAGCAGGAAGTGGAGGAGATACTGCTGGCAATGGGAAAGAAGACTGAAAAAGACCATCTTAACTGCGGGGCATGCGGCTATGAGAGCTGTGTGGAACATGCTATTGCCATTAAAAAAGGACTTGCAGAGATTGAGATGTGTCTTCCTTATACAATCGATACCTTGCACAAATCTGTGCGGGATCTGGCTCTTTCGAATGAGAAACTGACATCCATGAGGGAAGCTCTGAAACAATCTGAAAAGCTTGCCCACATGGGACAGCTCTCGGCCGGGATCGCTCACGAATTGAATAACCCGCTTGGTGTAGTGATAATGTACAGTAACATACTGCTGGATGAGACTCCTGAGGAGGACCCGGTGAGGGAGGATTTGAAACTGATAGTTGAACAGGCGGCAAGATGTAAAAAAATAGTTGCGGGTCTTCTTAATTTTGCAAGGAAGAACCAGGTGAATCACCAGATGACCAACATAAGAGAGCTTGTCGACCACAGCCTTGAAAGTGTAATTGTTCCCGAAAATGTCAGAATTAATGTAGAGGATAAGACTACAAATCCTCAGGCAATGCTTGACATCGAGCAAATGACACAGGTGCTGACCAACCTGGTCAGAAATGCAATAGACGCCATGCCGCAGGGCGGAGAAATAAAGATATTACTCGAGGATACTCTGGGTGACGTAATATTTACAATCAGTGACACCGGCACAGGGATAAAGGATGAGGACAAGTCAAAGATTTTTGAACCATTCTTCACAACAAAGGGAATAGGAGCCGGAACCGGTCTCGGCCTGGCAACTGCCTACGGAGTTGTCAAGATGCATAAAGGTCAGATAACTGTTGAATCGAACGATGATCCTTCAAAGGGTCCGACAGGCACAAGTTTTAAAATTGTTTTGCCGAGAAGAAAGGAATAAACATGTTAGACTTGTACCCGGAATTAAATGGAAAGTGTAAAACTATTAATTGGTTAAGCGTAATAAAAACGTTATATGTCAGGTGATAAAATGAAGAAAGGTGATTTTACGATTCTGGTGGCAGATGATGACCCGGATTACTTATACCAGACTGTCAGGTATCTTGAAAGGGCCGGATACAGGGTCATTTCGGTTTCAAGCCAGGTCGAAGCCGAGTCGGTGATTTCAAAAATGAAGCCTGACCTTGCAATCTTCGATCTTATGATGGAAAGCGACGACAGCGGCTTTATTCTCTGTTACCGGTTGAAAAGCAGATATCCGGAAGTTCCTGTTATTCTTGCAACAGCAGTATCAAGGGAGACTGGCATGACTTTCAGTCTAGATTCAGAACAGGACAGGGAATGGATCAGGGCAGACCTGTACCTTGAAAAGGGTGTCAGACCCGAACAGCTTGATATGGAAATTATGAAACTTTTAAAAATCTGATATGGCAGTTCTGAAAGTTCTGGTGATAGATGATGAACCTGGCATAAGGTCGGGAGTATCAAGAATACTGAATAACTTCAGAGTGACCTATCCATTTATGGATGAGGATTATACATATGAGGTCACTGAAGCCGCCACCGGAGAAGAGGGCATTAAAATCATCGATTCCGATAAGCCTGACATACTTCTTCTTGACAATAAACTGCCTGGAATACAGGGTGTTGATGTGCTTGAATATATCAGGCAGAAGAAATATGACATCATT